>JAUHYH010000281.1 GCA_030426585.1 Bacteriovoracia bacterium | reverse complement strand
CAGGGTTGAACCTTTCCCCTTCATAGGAAATCCCTTGAGAGATTCGGTAGCGAGTCAGAAGACTTAATTGATCATTAAATGAAATAATGATCCCACCACCAAAACTCCCATTAAACTGTTGATTACTTTCACCATTAAACGTTTGTTCATAATCGTGACTATTAAAAGTTCCTCTTAAATAAAGCTGATAAGAAAGCCAATCAATTGATGATTGATGGTTTAAGATCATTGGAAATGCAATTGCTCCCTGAAAATAATCAACTTCTCTCGCCTGTTCACTTAAAGCAACAACCCCTACAAGGTTTCCAATAAACATAGTCTGATCTGAAATCTTTTTATTAAAACCTGTAATCACCAAAGAAAGATCATTCACTTGCTCTTCTCTTAAGTTTTCAAGTTCTTTGGTATACGAAAGAGAAAGGATGAACTGATGATCACCCGCTCTATAGGTAAGCCCAACACTTCCATTTAAATTTCCCTCTGACTCGGCAGATTCTTTTTGATGAAAGTTGGAAAGGTAGTCAACTCCTAAAATCATTCCAAATTTGGAGGATGACTGAGGGCCCATGATTCCATTGGCCTGCATTTGCGAATTCATTTGAGCACGGACTGCAGGAACGAGCACCAAGCTCGCATATAACCCAATAAATTTAATCCACGCTAATCGCATAACCTCTCCTCACTAGGGGTAAGTGCAAAAAGCATGACAAAACGGCAAAAATTGCCTACTCAAAATGGCAGGGAGAAGAGTGCAATTAATCGGCGCCAAAGAGCTTTGGCAGGGCCAAAGTGGCCTCTAAAAGCAGGGCCATCAAGGCCTATAAGTAAGACTTAATGAGATCGATTTGTTTTGATTGAATTCTTTCTGCACCTTCAACTTGAGAGAGATCTAAAGATGTAATCGCTGTAAGGAGCTCTTTATAAAAATTGGCTTCTTTGAAGTTAGGATAAAGAATTTTAACTTTTCTGAGTAAGTCTTCGAGTACTAAGGAATCCATTCGAATACGTTTAAAGAAATCAAGTATTTTCACTGGGTCCTTTTCAAATAACTTCCTAAGCTCCGAAGCTGTATCTCTTAAAAGAAGACTCTGTTTCTTTAATGTTTTGGGAACAGTATATTTCTCAAAATATTTATCTCGTTCACTCGTATAATAATAGATCAGACTAAAAAGACCTTCTTCATCTAGCCCCTTTAATCTGTCCCAACACACCTGCTTAACAACAAGACTTGGAAAAATGAATTCGCTTAAACCATACTCTTCACACAATTCAAAAAAGAGCTGAGTATCACCATCACGAAGCACTCTTTTTAACTCGGACCAAACCCTTTCAGAAGAAAGGGTCTCTAGCTCACCGGTATTAATCATTTGTTCCATTAGCTTCTTTGTCTCTTTTGCAATTTTGAAACCTAGGATACTCGCAAAACGAAACCCTCTAATAACCCTTAAAGGATCTTCAACAAAATGTTCTGAAACATGACGAAGCGTTTTATTCTTAAGATCTTCTTTTCCCCCATAAGGGTCTATAATTTGATCACCGTCTTCTGCCATTGCATTAACAGTAAAATCTCGCCTGTATAAATCTTCTTCTAAAGTAATATTAGGTCCAAAATCAAACTTAAAACCATCATGCCCTTGAGCAACCTTTATTTCTTTTCTTCCGAGAGCATATTCATCTCGAGTTTTAGGATCTATAAAAACAGGGAATTGCTTCCCAACACTGTGGAAGCCTTTTGAAAGTAGATCTTCTGGCTTT
>JAUHYH010000114.1 GCA_030426585.1 Bacteriovoracia bacterium | reverse complement strand
TATACCGCCGGCCAGATGATTACTTTTCATAATCTTCATTTCTATTTAAGGCTCGTTGAGCGAGCGAGAGAAGCAATTCTCGAAGATAGATTTGACGAGTTCTACGACCAGACTTATAAATTGTTTACCCAATCTTAAGGAGAACTCATGATCTTTTCTAACGCATTTGCCCAAGAAGCTGCTGAAGCCGCTGCCCCTGCTGCTCAACAAAGTCCATTGATGTCTTTTGTTCCTTTTATTCTAATCTTTCTTGTTTTCTATTTTCTCTTGATCAAACCTCAAAAGAAGACTTCAGGAAGAGCAAACCTTTAATAAAGGGATGCAGAAGGGTGATGAGGTTTATACAAAGTCAGGTGTGATCGGAACGATCGCAGGAATGACTGAAAAAATCGTCACACTCGAGATCAGTGAAGGTGTTAAAATCAAGCTTCTCCGCACTCAGATAGCAGGATCAGCAAAAAACATCTTTAGTTCTGAATCAAAATAATTTACCATTAAGCCGTTGAAATCATTGTAAAGGCTTAAAGGATAGGTGAGTCATGTTTGGTCTCGGACTCTTTGAAATTATCATTATTTTGGTTATCGCCCTGATTTTTATTGGGCCCAAAAAACTTCCTGAAGTTGCAAAAAACTTAGGGAAGGGCTTAAGAGATTTTCAAAATGCGGTGAAAGGAATTACTGATACAACTCCAACTCAAAACGAGAACCCTCCACCTAAAACTTATGCGACTCACAATGATGATGACATAGATGATTACAGTCATAATGATGATGGTCACCATGATGATCCAGACGATGAAGATGTCATTCATACAACTGCAATACACACTGACACTCAAAAAGATAGTACAGATAAAAAGGATTCCTAATGAAAAGTAACTGGTGGTATCGATTTTTCTTTATGCTGTTCGTACTTGTGCTTTCAGGTATGACGGTAGCGCCGACTCTTTTAGACATGAAAGAAGATAGTTCTTTCCCTCTAAAATCTAAAATTAACCTCGGTCTCGATCTTCAAGGAGGACTCTATATTGTTCTCGGTATCGACTTTAACAAGGTCTATGAAGATGAAGTGAAGACTCAGGGATTAAGAATCGTAAACTATCTTAAAGACGAAGGAATTACGGCAAAATTGGGAAATATTGATAAAACAGATATCACTGACCCTAAGGTTGAAATCCTTTTTGATAATGTGAGTGATGTTTCTCGATCAAAAGAGATGATCCGTGAAAATTTCAACTACTATTTAAGATTAACAAAAGAAACTAATAATATTGTGGAATACGGTGTTAACAATGCTCTTAAAACTGAGCTTGAGTCAACGGCCGTAACAAAATCAATCGAAGTTATCAGAAACAGAATTGATGAGTTTGGTGTAACGGAACCAGAAATCGTTTCTCAAGGGAGCGATCGCATTGTTGTTCAGCTTCCAGGAGTAAAAGACATTGATCGAGCGAAAGAGCTGATCGGTAAGACGGCCAAGCTTGAATTTAAAATGGTTAATGAAGAAATCGCTGAAGGCGAAGTTCTTGGATGGCTCGATAAAGCAAAGGCTGAAGGAATCATTTTTAATAAAGGTGATCGATTCTCTGACTACCTAACAAAACTTAATACATTTCTTCAGAATGATATCCCTAAAGGTTATGAACTTGTCTTTGAAAAGAAAGTAAACCCAAATACGAATGAAGTTTCTTTAGAGCGTGCCTTAGTGGTAGAAGTGAATAATGACCTTTCAGGTGATGATCTCCAAGATGCACGAGTCAGTGTGAACCAACAAAGCAATGAGCCCTATGTTGGGATCGAGTTTAAATCAAAAGCAGCTTCTAAATTTGAAAAACTTTCAGGGGATAACGTTGGAAAAAGAATGGCCATCATTCTTGATGGAAATGTTTACTCTGATCCCGTTTTTAGAGAGAGAATTGCTGGAGGGGCAGCCTCTATTTCACTTGGAGCTGGTGGTTACGAACAACTTTTTAAACAAGCCTCGGACCTTGCATTAGTTCTCCGTGCTGGTGCTCTTCCCGTTGAGCTTGAGTTTCAAGAGCAAAGAATTGTTGGGCCAAGTCTTGGGGCAGACTCAATTCAGAAATCAAAGTTTGCCGGTTTTGTAGGAACGGCATTGGTTTTCCTCTTTATTTTAATCTATTACAAAGTTTCTGGTGCCATTGCGATTTTCACTTTGGCCTTAAATATTCTTATCGTTCTTGGGTGCTTGGTAGGTCTTGAGGCCACACTCACTCTTCCTGGGATTGCGGGTATCGCTCTGACCGTCGGTATGGCCGTCGATGCGAATATTATTATCTTTGAGAGAATCAAAGAAGAGATTGCAGCAGGTGCTTCTGCAAGACCTGCCGTTGAAGCCGGTTTTGGAAAAGCTTTCTGGACGATCTTAGATGCCAACCTGACAACAGCAGTGGCAGGGATTGCACTTCTCAATTTTGGAACGGGACCGATCCGAGGTTTCGCAGTAACGTTAATAATCGGAATTTTTGCTACCATTTATTGCTCTTACTTTGTTGGGAAACTCTTGTTTGAGCTCTATATGGAAAAAGTAAAAGGTCAGAAGGTTCAAATTTAAGGAAAAAATATGAGTGAAGTAAAAAAAGCAAAATTTAATATTCCCTTTGTTTCAATGTTTAAGGGTTCGGTCACTTTATCGATACTACTTGTTGCAGGTTCGATTGGAATTTTAGTTCAAAAAGGGCTTAACTTTGGGGTTGATTTCCGCGGGGGGGCCGAGGTTCAAGTCAAGTTTACTGAGACAGTTCCTGTTGCTGATATTCGTTCAGCGATTACAAAAACCAATATCAATGTTTCTCAGGTTCAAGGAATTGGAGAGCCAAGTGATAATGAATTTCTTATTAAAGTGGCAGCAACGAAAGATGATATTAACGAAGTAACAGCTGTTATTACTAAGGCCCTTACGACTGACTTTGCAGACAAGGGAGTTGAAATTAGAAAAACTGACATCGTTGGTCCAAAAGCGGGAGAGCAACTTCAAGTTTCGGGACTTTATGCCATGTTAATTGCTCTTGGTTCAATCTTGATCTATATCGGTCTACGGTTTGATTTTAAATATGCTCCTGGTGCCGTTGTTGCTCTCTTCCATGATGTTCTCATTATTGTTGGGGTTTTTGCTTTAACAGGAAGAGAATTTGGACTTCAGATTGTTGGAGCATTACTCGCTGTTATTGGTTATTCGGTTAACGATACAGTTGTTGTCTACGATCGAGTTCGTGAACATGAAGAAAAAGGTGGAATCCACGGGAAACTCAAAAAGTTTATTGATCTCGCATTAAATGAAACGCTCACAAGAACCATTTGGACTTCAGCGACGACTCTTTTTGTAGCTGTTGCAATGTTTGTATACGGTGGTGGGATTATTCATGACTTCTTTTTTGCGATTGTCCTTGGAGTTATTATTGGAACCTATTCGTCACTATTTGTAGCGGCGCCAACGGTTCTATTCTTCTCGAAGTTTCAAAAATAAGATTAATTAAAGAATGATAAGGACGTTATTCTTTATTTTTTTTAGCCTTCAGGCTTTTGCCAATCAACTTGGTTTAAAAAATGTTACGCCTGAAGACCAAGTTCTGATTAATCAGCATATTCAGACTTTAATGCAGGTTAAAGAAAAATTAACTCCGGAACAGTTCCAACAGCTTTATGATTCTGGAAATATGGTAAAGCTTCTTAAAACGAATCCCGATTCCTATCAAAGTCACGGTTCCACTTTTGATCGAGTTGTAAATCCTCAGGTCATTGAGAATATAAAAAACAACCCTTATCGAGGTCAGGACCCAGAAGTGGTCATCCAAATGATTGAAGAGCGGGCGAGAGGGACAAGGTTAGAAAAGATCTTTCAAAAAATGCCTCGGATGAAAGTTTTTATGGCCCATTGGATGACTCATGAAGATGCTCTGCCTCGTTTTGTTCGAATACTGGGAAAGAAAAAACAACTTATGAATATTGGTATTTTCTTTATCATCATTTTTCTTATCATGGTCTACATTACTGAAAAATGGACTGAACGAGAGAATCTTATTTTTGTAAGAATGTTTAAGCGATGGTTGGGGAGAGTCGCAAGTCTTTGGATGTGTGTAGGACTTTTCTACTTTGTTTTTAGACAAGACCTCGGTCCTACCTGGCAGCTTGTAAAAAAGTACTTAATCTTTAAAGGCTCTTAGGGATACAACCAATTTTTTTATCATGAGTGGGGGCGGCCCCGCTATTGAGGTTTCCATTTACAACTTGATAAAGGTCACGACCCAGTGGTTGATAAGGGTCGGCTCCTATTGGCCAATAGAAGTATGTTGTTAAGTTTCTAAGGTTGTTTTCATTTGGAATTTGAGGGTTACCATTAACATCAAAATAGAACCAAATACTTTTGAGCTGTGTTTCATTAATTAAAATATTATTTAAAGGCATATCAATAGTCTCTCCAGCAGAGTCAACAAACTGTTGAGCACTTCTTCTACCGATATAAAGTCCTTCAGTTTCAACTCCATTCATAAAGCCAAGTTCTCTGAAAAGCTGGTTGGAACTATTGTATTCCGCTGTCCCAGGGCAATAAGAATGCAAGGGAAGAGTGGGGTGATTTTCAGAATGAACAAATGGAATCAGGATGTACCCAAGGATATTTTCGTCAGGCTCATCACCACTATTTTCAGGCTGAGCTTGTGGGGGTTCACGATACCACTCAAGAGGAATGTAAACTTCAACGTCCGAAATATTTGTATTATCAATAATTCTATCGTGGACATCGATTACCCCATCATTATCGTTATCATAGAAACGCGGGTCATTTGGACTCCATAGGGCAAACATATTAGAAATCAAATCGAGCCTTGGCTGCGCAGGTGAATCAAGCACAAAAGGGTTTGAATGGCATTGAACTCCCTGGACCGCTGCCGGGACGGCAAGTGGAGGAGTTACTCCAAAATAATAAGTCAGTTTGAATTGTAAGTTTTGATCAACAGAGTTCGAAAATAAACAATTATATTGATTCGCTCCAACTCGGTAGAGGTTTCCAAGCGGGTTAGAGTTAACACTTTCTTTTCTTACTTGAATTGAACTGGAAGATTTACCTGAAGACGTTTCAAGGAGAGTGACAACATAAGTTTCTCCAAAACTTAAATCTTGAACGTTTACAGAAAAGTTTGGAGATGATTGATCCAAGTCAACTTCAAGTTGAGTCACTTGCCCATTGGAATTCTCAGCAAGAAGAACACAGTTAGGATTTGAGATAAACTGGTTTCCTTCCTGTCTTTCATTTCGGCACCAATTATAAAGGGAGCCCAATGAAGAGTTGAGTGTGATATTTGATCCCAAAAAAGTATCGATAAAAAGAGTTTCTTGAGCGGTATTGGGTTTCGATTCACAAATTGAAAAACAACTTGCGTTGATATTGGTGAGAGGTGATCCTTGTTTACAAATACAAGAAGATTCACTTAAAAGCGTGACATCATATTGGCTTAAGAAACTACTATCATATCGAGAGGAGCCTCGATTACTTGTGGGTGAGCAACTTGTGATTGCCAAGACGATAGTAAGAAAGCTTAAAAGTTTCACCGTATACCTCAAACCCTAAAAAAATTAAGAGCTTAACTGTATTATCGGTCAGTATTGGATATTCTTGATCAGATAATAACGGCTTCTTGTAATATCAGCTAGTTAGACTCATTTACAGGTCTTGATTTACAGATGAGAGACGCCAATAATTACTGGCAATTTTACTCGGATGGCAATTCATTCCACTTGATTTCAGGCATTTATTTTCCTTTATAATAATAGGTACTTAGAGACTTTTAGGAGCAATAACGCAATGACAAAAGCAGATCTTATTAACGCCTTAGAGAAGCAAGCGAAAATCGCCCATTCTCACTCCGAGAGAATCGTTAATATCGTTTTTGATTGTATGATCCAGGCCCTCTACGATGACGAGAGAATCGAAATCAGAGGCTTCGGCTCCTTTGCCAACCGAAACTACAAGGCCTACGAAGGGAGAAATCCTAAGACAGGTAAGGTGGTTAAGGTCGAACCAAAAAAGGTTCCATTCTTCAAAGTAGGGAAGGAATTGAAAGAAATGGTTGATGAAGGCAAAGACAAATACATCATCAAAGATGCCTAAGACACTATTATCACAGAGATGTGATTGACAGGCCTAGCTAGGCTTGGCATTATCAACCCCACAGTAATTCACTGTATTTGTATGGAGACGTGCCCGAGTGGCACTGAAGGCAGGATGCCGAAAGTGTGGTTGGCGATAGCCACGCTGGAGCAGGATGCGGAAGCGACTCGTGGGAACAGTGTAACTGTTCCAGACAGAAAGTTTGCTTCATGTTATTTTAAATTTCTTATCTTTGGAGACGTGCCCGAGTGGTCCAAGGGAACAGTTTGCAAAACTGTAAAGCCGCCGGTTCAAATCCGGCCGTCTCCTCCATAAAATTACCCCATCATTGTCGTCGCGACAGCGAAAAATCACTCGTCACGTACCAAAGCGTATGCTCCTCGTAATTTTCTTGCCGCTCCTAGAGCATGGGGTAATTTTATGGAGGAGATAGTGCTGTCATGAAGAAACGGTGTACTGCCGTGTTCGCAAAAGTATCATGGATGATACTTTTGAAGCTTCAGCCGCGAAGCGGGCGAGACCAGGATGGTCGAGACTAAATCCGGCCGTCACCTTAATAAACAAAAAGTCGCGAAAACACTCCGGTACCGAAGTGTTTTCAATAAAAAGTATTTTTAATTAATGAAAGATCTTCAATACAATTTATTAATCAATAATGATTTGAGAACTGTAGCCCTTACGTTTTCTTGTTGTAAGACCAATGAGCCAACCTAAAACAAGAACACCGGCTCCGGCTACAAACCAAAAGATATAGATTGTTGAAACTTGTGATTCGAGTTGTTCGACTTCATTTTCAGTTGAAGCAATTTCTTTTTGAAGATTGTCATACTTTTCTTTGAGCTGAACATATTGAGTAGAGCCTGCTTTCAATTCTTCATACTCTTTACGAGAAACAGCTAAGGCTGATTTCGTATTTCCTAAATCGGTGTTGGCCGTTTGAAGTTCACTTAAAATTTTAGTGTGGTCAGCTTTAATGCTATCGAATTTTTCTTGAAGCTTTTCATTCTTCTTTTTTAAACTTTCATAAAGAAAAATATAGGGGACGTCAGCAGTTAAGAAACGAGAGACAACATAACCTTCAGTCCCATCCTTATCAGTCACTTTTGACCAACCATTTTCTAGCTCTTCAACGAGCTTCATCTTTGTAGTGACTTCGACCATCTTTATAATCTTTCCCGTGTTGTCAGGAGTTGATCGGAAAGTGACTTTTTGAGGGCCAACAATATAGCGGTTTTGAGCGAAAAGGTTATGGGTAAATAGAACTAAGGCTAGGGTTAAAAAGGCTTTCATACAGTCTCCAAACGAATTTATTTACCTTGAAACTATAATTCAGATAGAAGCTCTTTAGCAAAGCCTAAGAGGTTTTAAATTCTATTTATTTACGCGAGGGAGAAACCAGCATCTTGGGCGTGCACCCTGGTTTTTTTGGGTACAGGCGCCAATCGTTTCATCTTGATTATCGAAATCGATTCTCTCATCAACGGGACAGATGGCCCCCTGTAAGAAGGTATCCACTCGGCACTGCGCGCCTGGGTGTTGGGTGACAAAAGTGAATGTTGTTTCCCATGTATTTGGAGTTTCAAAAGCAAGATTTTCAGGTTTGTAGGCAAGAGGTTTCATCATTTCTAAACCGGCAAAAGCAATACGAATACAAAGAGTCTGATCAGTTAATTGGTTAAAAGATCGATTGCAACGTTCTTCCACATATTGAGATTTTTTTTTCTGAATAGCTTTTGCATTGTTTTGTTTTTTCCAAAGGGTGCGTAAGCATTTAGTGGCCGCAAAGTAATCAGCCTGTCCTTCTGCGGAAGACCATTCTGCACCAGGTTCCTTCCAGAAAGGGAAACCTCCAAGGTGATGACCAATCTCGTGACAAACGAAAGCAGTGAAACCATCTTCTGTAGCAAGGGGATGTTTTGCATAACCACCCCACATATCAATCCACCAAAGTTTATCTTTTATTCGGGCCTTGGCATTTATTTTTTCATTTTCCCAAGAGCGAATGATTTGAAAGGTTGCACCATGAGAAGAGTAGATAGGCGAGTAAATCTCGTAAACGGTATCAAGTATTTTATTATATTGCCGGAAAGTTAAAGCTGCATGAGAATTGACAGAAATACAGAATAGGAAAAATAAGAATATTCGCATCGAGAGTTTATATCACAAAATGTTTAGAACTCTAAATGGATTGTAGAAATAGCAACTAATCTTCTAAATAGGAATATTGGCTTCTGAGAGAGTCAGCCCGCTGATTAATCGCCTTCCAAAAGAAGTTGTTTTTTGTCTCTGGCATTTTGAGTTTTAACTCTGAGAGATTATAGATTTGAAAGATTTCACTATTCAGCTGT
>JAUHYH010000113.1 GCA_030426585.1 Bacteriovoracia bacterium | reverse complement strand
GAGTTAGGAACTCTTAATTTCCCGATATCATGAAGAAGGGCACCGACTCCCATATTGATAAGACCCGCTCGATCAATATTAGGATTGATTCCTTTCAAAATACTTACTGAATACATGCAAACATTAATAGAATGATCAAAGGTATAAAAATCATGCATGCTTAGTTTTGCAATCAATGACTTAATCTCTTCAATCCCTGTCCCTTCAATAACGCCAACTAGGTTATCGACAGTTTCTTTAACTTGTCCGATTGATTCAACAAGGACTTCTGTTCTTCCATCAGAGTGAAAGATATCATCAAGGTATTTAATAGCGGTATCTCGAATAAAAACAGCTTTTTCTTCCTGAGAAACATCATCAGACTGAACAAAGATCTTCATGTATTTATCACGTTGGTCTTCAAGAACATAAAGTCTTGGGTATTGTTTTTTTAAGTGATCTCTAAAATTGTCATCGAGAAGTTCATTTGAAGGAAAGACACGAGTAAAGTGAGTCGTTCCTTTTTTAGTTGATGCATTTACATAAAGATCAAATCCAAGTTCTTGATTTAACGGAAGAAAGTCGATGTTTATACTGAAATAAGTATCACTCATTTGAAGTTCCCTTTGACCTTTATCTTATCGTCAAAGGGAATTCGAAATTAAATTAATCTGTTATTTTTAACAGATCCTTAAATTATTGGACTTGGTGAAGGTGAACATCTCTCTGAGGGAAAGGAATACTGATACCTTTTTGATCAAGTACTTTTTTCACCTTTTCATGAACTTCAAAATAAACATCCCAATAATCTTCTGTTTTAACCCAAGGTCTGACGGCGAAATTAACAGAGCTATCTCCAAGCTCAGATAAAACAATCATGGGTTTTGGTTCAGGGAGAATTTGTGGAATAGAGTCTAGAACTTCTTTAAAAGCCTTCTTCGCTTCATCAATACTATCTCCATAACCAATTCCAAAAGTCATATCCACTCTTCGTGTTTCTTCTTGGTTAAGATTTTGAATAGCACTACCGGCAAGTGGGCCATTTGGAATATAGATGACTTGGTTATCAAATGTTTTTAGAACAGTGACAAACGTAAGTATTTTTTCAACTGTCCCTGTATATCCTTGAGCTTGAATAACACTCCCAACCTTAAAGGGGCGTAAGACAAGAATGAGAACTCCTCCTGCAAAATTTGCAAGGGAACCTTGAAGGGCCATCCCAACAGCAAGACCAGCAGCACCAAGGGCGGCAATAAAAGATGTTGTTTGAATCCCAATGATTCCAGCAACACTTACAATGAGTAAAACTTTAAGTGAAAGGTTTACGAGGTTTCCAATAAAGGGAATAAGAGTCGGTTCTACCTCTCGTTTTTTTAGTTGTTTTACAAGGGCATTTGTCATCCAACGAATAACTCCAAGCCCAATAAAGAGGGTGATAAGACCGCCAATAAGATTGGGGGCGTAATCAACGATGAACTCCATCGCCTGTTCTGCATAGACTGACGATTGCTTCAATGATTCTTCCATTTTCACTCCTAGTTTAAGATTTTTAACAGTAATTCGATTTGATTTATATTATTGTAGAGATGAAAAGAAATTCTTAAATACCCTTCACGCACACTAATATCAATTTTCTTTTTTTGTAATTTTCTTCTGATCTCTTCAGTGTCTTCATCAGTATGAAGGCAGATAATATTCCCATGACCCTCTAAGGGGGTAACAATTCTAAATTTTTCAGAGCTGAAATTTTCTAAGAAAAAACTTACGAGCTTTTGATTATGCTTTTCCACTTCCGCAAGTCCTAACTCCAAGAAGAGATCAAGAGATCCCTCAAGTCCGGCCATGGTAAGCATATTTGGAGCTTGCCCTCGATCGAACTGACGAGCACCAGGAAGAGTTTCTAGTGTATAATCTAGAAGCCTGTTTGATCCTTGAAAGGTCGGGCTGTTTATCCAGCTCGCATTAATCGGGTCCATGCTTTTTAATAAATTATCTGAATAATAGGCAAAAGCATGACCGTAGGGACCTAAGAGCCATTTATAAGTTGAAAATGAGATCGCATCGATTAATTTTAACTCTTTTCGAGAGATCGTTTCTCCTCCAAAAGATTGAGTCGCGTCGACGATAAAAAAGATATCCCGTTCTTTTAAAAGTTTTCCAATAGAGTAAAGGTCAATTTTTCTTCCTGTATTAAAAGCAACAAGGGAAATATCAAAAACCTTCGTTTCTTTTGGAAGGTTATCTCTTAGCCAGTCAGCGTCTGGGAGTAGGGGGGCTTCAAGCATTTGAAACTTTAAGCGTCCCTGCTTTTGAGCAAACATCCAGGGGAGAACATTACTGGGATAATCCCCACCACAAGAAACCACAAGGTCATTTTCTTTAAGTCTTAAACCTTGGGCGATAGTGGTCATCACATCGCAAGTGGCTGAAGAGTGAGAAATATTATCAGGAGAGCACCCAAGGAGTTGTGAGAACTTTAGGCGCATTCGTTCGGGAACACTTAACCATTCCTCATAAGGAAGAAAAGAAGGGTTCGCAATTCGCTTGCGGGTAAAATCAATTTTTTTCTGAGCGCGTTTAGGAGAAGGACCAAAGTACGCAGCATTGAAGTACAGCGATTTTAAAGCACTGAATTCTTGCTCGACTATATTGGTGAATTCTTCTCGGATCATCGCCTACTTCTTGGCGTCAGCCTTAGGCGTTTCCGGTGTTTCTTCAGCCTTAGCTTCAGTTTCTTCAGTAGAAGGAGCCTCTTCCGCTTTTACTTCTGTAGAATCGATGAGCTGATCACTATTAAGGGGAGCTGCAATTGGAGCTTCATCATCAAAGATTGACTCAGAAGAATCTTTAGACTTGATGATTGTTAAAGCAATTGAGTTGGCCATAAAAAGAATCGCAAGAACTGTCGTAAGTTTTGTAAAAAAGTTACCTCGAGATGAACTTGCAAAAATATTTTGAGAAGATCCTGTTGTTCCGCCCATCATCGCTCCCGCCTCAGCACCTTTTCCGAACTGAAGAAGAACAACGAGTGTAAGAAGAACACAAACGATTACGTGAAAAACAACGAGACCTGTAAGCATAATATTATCCTTATTTAATTTTAGTTAAATCTTGATATCAGATTAGCTGCCAAAGCGCTAGATTTAACACGCTGGGCTAGAAAGCTTTTGCTATTCCCTCAAAGTCTTCAACTTTGAGGCTGGCCCCACCGACCAAAACTCCGTCTACATCAGCTATTCCTGCAATTTCCTCAGAGTTGGCAGGCTTCACAGACCCACCATAAAGCAGGCTAATTCCCGTTGCTGGCTCAGAATGAGTCCCTAAAATTTTTCTGATTCCGGCCGAAACCTCAGTGATGATCTCAACAGTTGCCGTTTTTCCCGTTCCAATCGCCCAAACTGGTTCATAGGCGATAACGATATTTCCAAGCACTTTGTCGAGGATAGGGAAGAGTCCAGTCTTTAACTGTTCAGTGAGAACGTCGAGAGTTTTCCCTGCCTCGAATTCCTCAAGGGACTCACCAATGCAGTAAACCGTTAATAATTTGTTCTCGTGAGCTTTCTCAATCCGCTTGAGACAACTCTCGTTTGTTTCACCAAAAAATTGTCTTCGTTCAGAATGCCCGACGAGCGTGAAGTCGACTCCGAGTTCTTTAAGAGCAACAGGTGATGCTTCGCCGGTAAACGCGCCTGAATTTTCATAGGCACAGTTTTGAGCACCGATTTTTATATTGGGTCCAGAGAGGTTTTCGGCCATTTCAAGATGAAGGGTTTGAGGGCAAACTCCCACATAGGCAGAGTTACTTTCATAGGTAAAGTTATCAAAGTATTCTTTGATCTCGTTCACTCCGTGATTCATTTTCCAATTACCAAGGACGTATTTCTTCCTCATTGTATTTCCTTTTTATGAAAGTCCGAAACTTAACGCTTGAATCCCAGGAAGGTTTCCTTTTTCCAAGAACTCTAAACTGGCGCCACTTCCACTAGAGATGTGACTGATTTTATCGGCATAGCCTGATTGGTTAACGGCCGCAACAGAATCCCCACCTCCAACAAGTGTAAACCCTTTGCTCTCCGAAAGAGCTTTCGCAATTGCAAAAGTCCCTTTATTAAAGGCAGGTTTTTCAAAAAATCCCATCGGTCCATTCCAGAGAACTGTTTTAGCTTCTTTAATTTTTGAAGCAAAAAGGTGTTCAGTTCTTTCACCGATATCAAATCCGATTTGATCATCAGGAATATGTTCTGAATCAGTGTTCTCAGCCTGTGAGTCAGGGTTTTGAGCGACTCTATGATCAACCGGAAGAAGGATCTTTTTCCCGCGATCTTGGTTGATAAGTGATTTTGCAAGCGTAACATCTTCATCGCTACAGAGAGATTTTCCAATATTATGCCCTTTCGCTTTTAAAAAAGGGTAAGCCATCGCTCCACCTATGAGGAGGTTATCAACATTAACTAATAACTTCTCAATCGTTTTAATTTTATCACTAACTTTCGCCCCACCAATAACCGCTACAAAAGGTTTTTTCGGTTTGTTGGTGATTTTTGTAAGTGCCTCAATTTCATTTCTTAAAAGAAGTCCTGCGAATCTTTCACCACGGTTGAAATATTTATTTATTTTATGAACAGAGGCATGTTTTCTATGAGCAGCACCAAAGGCGTCATTCACATAAACATCGGCATAGCTGGCGAGCTTTTCAGCAAAAGCATCATTGTCTTCAGTCTCTTCAGGGTGAAACCTTAAATTCTCTAGAAGAATAATTTTAATATGGTTAAGACCAAGCAGAGTCTTTAAGCCGCTGTCAGTGGCTGACTCAGAAAGGACAACTTCGGTATTGAGCTTTTCAGCAAGGTAGAGAGCAACTGGTTCAAGCGAGAGTTCTTTTTTGACTTCGCCTTTTGGTCGCCCAAGATGAGACATAAGAATCAATTTTGAAACATTTTGTTCGAGCAAAGCCTTGATCGTTGGAAGTGCTAAATCAACTCGAGTGCTGTCAGTGATTGTTCTGACTCCGTCGGCATCAACATCTCCTAGAGGTGTATTGAAATCAAAGCGGGCAAGAACTTTCTTTCCTTCGAGATTAACTTGGTCGATGGAGACTATTGCCATTGGGCACCTAGGTATCCAGCGAGGTCAAGAACACGGTTTGAAAAACCAAGCTCGTTATCATACCAAGAAACGATCTTTGCAGAGTTTCCAATAACGTTAGTAAGTTTTGAATCGAAGATTGAAGACTCAGGTCTTCCCGTAAAATCGATCCCTACAAGTTCTTCTTCTGTGTAGGCAAGAATTCCTTTTAAAGCACCTTCACTTGCACCCTTGATTGCGGCATTGATGTCTTTAACCGATGCTGTTTTTTTCAAAGTCACCGTAAGGTCAACCATGGAAACGTTTGGAGTTGGGACTCTCACAGCATACCCATCAAGTTTTCCATTAAGTTCAGGAATAACAAGTCCAAGAGCTTTTGCAGCCCCTGTTGAGGTAGGGATAATTGATAAGGCTGCAGCTCGAGCTCTTCTAAGATCTGAGTGAGAGTTATCGAGAAGGTTCTGATCACTTGTATAAGCGTGAACCGTTGTCATAAAACCCGATTCAATTTCAAAGGTGTCGTTAAGAACTTTTGCTACTGGTGCAAGACAGTTTGTTGTACAGCTCGCATTTGAAATGAAGTTGTGTTCGGCATGGTTATAGTTCTCATGGTTAATCCCCATGACAAAAGTTCCATCAATATCTTTTCCTGGAGCACAGATAATTGCTTTTTTTACAGATCCCCTGATGTGCTTACTAAGGCTTGTTCTGTCTCGAAAAATACCTGTTGCATCAACAACAACATCGACATTATCTGACTCCCAAGGAATCTCACTTGGATCTCTAAAATCAAAAAAGTTAAACTTCTCGCCGTTAGCGACAAAAGACTCGTGCTTAGCATCAGTGACATTTACTTTGAAGTGTCGGTGAACCGAATCATGATTAAGAAGGTGATAAAAAACATCATGATCCCCAGGGTTGTTGATCGATGTAATTTGAAAACCGAGCTCTTCTCCCGCTGCTTTTCTTCTTAAGTATTCTCTAAGGAGAGTTCTCCCAATACGACCGAGTCCGTTAATCCCTACGTTGAGTTTTTTCATGGTGCATCCTTCTGTTTTTGAAGCCCCTAACATGCCACAAAAGCCGCTCGCTGAAAAGTAGGCAACTGGACTCTTTAACCGAATCTGACTATATTGCCGAATATGCCTAAAGGAGTCCTATGAGCCACATTCAAGTCAAAAATCTCAAGCCCAATGATCAGGTGGAAGGGGTCTATCTGGTTAAATACTTAGGTCTTATGGATAGTCGGGATGGGCGAAAATATTTAAACATCGTTTTTAGTGACTCATCCGGAGATATTGAGGGGAGAGTTTGGAACGGTGCCGAAGATATTGCAAAGCATATTAATAAAGGGAACTTTGCTCAAGTGAAGGGGAAAGTGAACTCATACCAAGGACGGAGGCAATTGATTGCTTCCAAAGTTGATTATGTTGAAGAGTCTAATGTCGATACCAAAGATTATATCCCCACCTCTGATTTTTCTGCTGAGAAAATGTCTGAAGAGCTTTTAGGGATAGTAAAAAAACTTGATGATCACTATATCAAAACTTTGCTTCTTAATGTTTTAGAAGACAAAGAAATTCACCGTCGTCTTTTGATTTGGCAGGCAGGAAAGTCGATTCATCATGCTTATCAAGCAGGGCTTCTTGAGCATATTCTTTCATGCACTCGTTTAGCAGAATCCTTATCAGATCACTATCAAGTGAATAAAAACTATGTCGTTGCAGGAGCGATCCTTCATGACCTCTGTAAAATTTATGAGCTCTCAAGCGGAACAAGTGTTGATTACACTGAAGAAGGAAAGCTTGTGGGTCACCTTGTGAAAGGTCTTGAGGTGGTTGATCGTTTTACCTATAAAATTAAAAACTTTCCTTACAATACAAAACTTCACTTGAAACATATTCTTCTCTCTCATCATGGTCATTATGAATATGGTTCTCCTAAAATTCCTCACACACGAGAAGCGGCTTTAGTTCATTATATTGATCTCATGGATTCCAAAATGGCAGCTTTTCAAGAAATCATGAAAACGGATTCCACTCCAGGTCACTGGTCTGGTTACATCAAGCATTTGGACCGAATGGTTTTTAAAGCAGAACTCCCATTCTATGACAAAGAAATCAGTGATGAGGAATTGGCCCAAACCCGATCACTTTCTGAAACTCCCAAGAAAAAAGCTAAGAAAAAGCATGATAAAGAGCTTAAACAGAACCTTGGAAGCCTTCTAGAAGGATTTGAAGTTAAGAAATAAGCCGCTTTCTAGCTTGAGCCAAAGCTGAAATGCCAACCTAGGTTGGCACTCCAAAAAACTTCTATAATAAAGACAGGCCTTCTTTAGTGCTTAAGCATTTAAACCGATCAGATGAGATAATAGCTTGATATTACAAACTTTTGTCGGGAGTAAGCTTGAAGGCTTTTCTGATCATCATATTTTCGGGAATTCTGTTTTCCAGTTGTGGGAACAATAATCTCGACGTTGATCCTGGTTTTATCATGCCGACACTTGGAAATGGTAATCCTCCTAGTATTGATGAAGGGAGTGATATCGACTTTGATCTTTTTAATCCAACGCCGGATGAAGAAATATTAAACAATTTAAGCTTCGTTTGTACCTACGATCAAGTTATTGATAATGCTGTTGACTCTGGAACGGCCTGTTCTGCAATAGGAGCTTCAGTAACAACAGAAGCAAAGTTTCAATGGACTCCTGCTTATACTCATTCAGGAAATTACGAATTTAAAATTGTTATTACACATATTCCGAGTAATCAGAGTAGTGAGAAGATTTTCTCAATTGTGATCACGGATACGGATGCTCCTCCAATTCTTGATACGATTGCTGATTTTAGTGTCGATGAGAATGTTGCCATCACTGCCGTTGATGCTGCAGATGGTGGAGATGATCTTGATACCGATGGTGATACGATTACCTATACTTGTTATTTTGATAATACCGTCGACGGTGCAGTTGCGGCGACCAATGCTTGTTCCACCTTACCCGGAACAGCGACTTTTGTAGCGGGAACGGGGGTTTTGAATTGGACCCCTAGTTATACAGCGACAGGCTTATATGAAATTTCAATTATTGGTGATGAGGGCGATCTTAGTGGAAATGAAATTTTTGTTATCACGGTTAATGATATTAATTTTGCTCCAGTGATTGATGCGATTGCAGATGAAACAGTTGCAGAGAATGCCGCGATTACGACTGTTGATGCTGGAGATGGTGGTGATGACCAAGATGTTGATCTTGATGCCTTAACTTATACTTGTGAATACGAAACCACGATTAACGGAACTCGAGACACGGCAGTAGGAAACTGTACGGCCCTCCCAGGAACGGCGACTTTCAATACACTCACCGGAGTTTTTGATTGGACCCCTAATTATTTTTCTGCAGGAGTTTATGAAA
>JAUHYH010000280.1 GCA_030426585.1 Bacteriovoracia bacterium | reverse complement strand
GATCGGGAATCGGAACTTCTACAGCAATAAAATGTGATTCATTTATTTTTTGAATAGTCTCTATCTGTGATCGTTTATGAATAAAGTCATAACGTACACTCTGAAATTTCATATTGACTGCTTTTTTCTTAAGGTCTAATCCTGCAAGGATGACCATTTCTCCATTAAGATTTGGAGTGTCTGTGATCGTTACCAGGAGAGTGTCATTAATTGTATAAGTTTGGTGAAGTTTTAAAATATCACTTCTGAATTCAGAAAACTTTTCAATATGAGGAGCTCTAACTGTGACCGATAAAAAAATAAAGAGAGCGATAAAAGATCCGATTATATTTTTGCCAATAAATTTCTCAAGTTCTTTGTTAGGGAAAAGAGTGGATAATAGAAAAGGAGTCGTTATATAAAAAGGTATAAGAAATCGAGGATCAGAGTTTCGACTTAAGGAACAAAGGAGTAAGTAAGTACCTAGAATGGCGAAATAGTACCAGTTCTTCCGAGAGATTTCTCCTTTAAACTTAAAGGCGAAAGGAATAAACCCTAAAAACACGAGTAAAAATTGCTTTCCACTTTGATTGATAAGTGTTTTCCAAAAGGAGAGATAACTTCCTTTATGAGAGTAGTATTCAGCAAGCTCTCCAAAGCTAAAGTTCAGAGCATGGGCCCACATTTTTTCAAAAGAGAGTATAAAGATAAAAATCCCAAATAGAACAATTGGAAGAGATGTGAGAATAGCTCTCGGTTTTAAGTAAGTGGGACGAGAGCCACGGATGAAATAATAAACCTCTCCAAGAATAATCATTAGGAAAAAATATCCGTAAGTCAGTTTAGTTAAAAACCCTATGGTCACAAGTGAGTATAGAAGTATAGGTCTTATTGTTTCAGGAATAATGGAGTTCTTGTTTTGTTCTCTAAAACTAATTGTAACCAAGATTGTTGCTAAAGTGACAAACCCCAATAAAAGATCAGAGAGTAGCATTCCTTTCACTTGAAAAATGGCTTGATTAAGCCAAAGAGATAAACTTGTCACTAAGATAAGTAAATTAGCAGTATACAACTCTTTAAGAAGAAGAATGTTAAGAGTGAAGAGAACTAAAGACAAGAGGGCTAGTCCTAAGAGACTATATGTGAAAATATCAGGTCCAAAATCGACAGGACCAAAAGGTAAAGCAAGCAAGCTTAGAATCTGAGACTTCGGATTATTAATAATGGAATCAATAAAGCTTTGAAAATCAAGGCTCCAAAAAGCTCGATTAATTTCCAGGTTCTTGTATGCATAAAAAGTGTCATCCCAAGCAAACTCATAGTCAGGGCGTGGAATAAATAACGCTGATAAAGCGAGGAGAGCGAAAAAGATCAATGAAGGAGAGAAATATCTCATTAATTTGTTCATTTCCTTCATTCTACCTTCTTTATATAAAATAGTGTATAGTTAGAGTCGAATACGGAAATATTATGGATTACAAAGAAATTGCAGAAGAAGTTTTTGATATTGAAAGTGAAGCCCTCGCCGGGGTTAAACAGCTTTTAACCGAATCATTCGAGCACACGATTGAAGCAATTCTTGATACTAAAGGCAGAGTTGTTGTTACAGGAATGGGGAAATCAGGAATCGTTGGTCATAAAATTGCAGCTTCGCTGTCTTCTACGGGTACTCCTGCTGTTTTTCTTCACCCAGCAGAAGCCTATCATGGAGATCTAGGCTTGATTAAACCTAGTGATATAATCCTCGCTATTTCAAATTCAGGAGAAACAGATGAAGTTATCAAGCTCCTAAGTTTTTTTC
>JAUHYH010000112.1 GCA_030426585.1 Bacteriovoracia bacterium | reverse complement strand
ATTATAGGAGGATGGAGAGAGATTAAAAAGGGGTTTCTTTACATATAGATAGGGTTCGATAAAATACCTCCCAACAACCACGCAAAACGTCAATTAAGGAAGGAATAATGGCCTCTCGGGTTAGTAAAGCAACTTCTAAGAAATCAAAAACTAAGTCAAAATCAAAAAAAGCCTCGCCTAGCAAAAATAAGAAATTAGAACTGGCTAAGAAGTACGGGCTCGACAAATTTGCTCTTCTTCAGATGCTTGAAAATATTTTTCTTTCACGAAGACTTGATGACGCTGAGATAACAATGAAAAAACAATCAAAAGCGTATTTTCAAATCTCGGGTGCGGGTCATGAAGGAATTCTTACAGCGATTTCAAAAGTTTTAAAACCGTCGCATGACTTTTTTCTTTGTTATTACCGAGACCGGGCTCTTTGCTTGGGACTTGGAGTCACTCCTTATGAAATGTTATGCCAAGCTAATGGAAACGTTGGCGACACAGCTTCTCATGGTCGGCAAATGCCAGCACACTGGGGAAATAAAAAGCTTAATATTGTTAATAGATCGTCCTGCACGGGGACCCAATTCCTTCAAGCAGTTGGAACGGCTGAGGCGGGTCTTTATTTAAAAGATAGAAATTTAAAAGACGGTCCCGAGTTTAACAAGAAAGAGATTGTTTATGTTTCCTGTGGTGATGGGACAACCTCTCAAGGTGAGTTTTGGGAAGGATTAACGACGGCCTGTGTGAACAAGCTTCCTGTGATGTTTGTTGTTGAAGATAATGGTTTTGCGATTTCAGTTCCCGTGAGTGTTCAAACTCCTGGCGGGTCAATTTCGAAAGCTTTAGAGGAATTCCCAGGCTTAAAAATCTTTAAGTGTGATGGGAATTGTCCTATTGAAAGTTACGCAACAGCTGTAGAAGCTGAAAAATACTTAAGAGCAGGGAAGGGGCCGGTTCTCCTCCATGCTGAAGTGACACGCCCATATTCTCATTCACTTTCTGATGATCACAAGTTTTATCGAACAGACAAAGAACTAAAGGATGAAGCTGAAAGAGATGTTGTAACTTCTTTTCCTAAATTTTTAGTAGACTCAAAAGTGCTTACGAAAGCAGAAGTAGAAGCCTTGAAGGCTGATATCGATAGTGATGTTAAAGAAGCGATGAAGCAGGCGATTGAAACGGAATGGCCTGATAAATCAACGTATGCCGATCATCTTTATTCAATGGATGTCGACCCGACATCTTCAGAGTTTGAAACGGAGCCAGAGTTTTCAGGAAAGGCTGATGTTCCTATGGCCGGAGCTATCAATAAAACTTTAAAAGCAGAGCTCGCCAAGAACCCATTGATGAGAATGTTTGGGGAAGATGTTGCTGATTTTAGTGAACTTCAGAAAATGGACAATAAAGACCTTGCTGGTAAAGGTGGGGTTTTTAAAGTGACAAGTGGTTGTCAGAGAGTTGGGCATGAAAAAGGAATCACTGATCAAGTTTTTAATTCTCCTTTAGCAGAGGCAAATATTATTGGTCGTGCGATTGGTATGGCGATGAGAGGAATTAAACCTGTCGTTGAGATTCAATTCTTCGATTATATTTGGACTGCTTATATGCAATTGAAAAATGAGATGGCGACAACTCGCTATCGAAGTGGGGGAGATTACTCCTGCCCAATGGTTGTAAGAGTTCCCATTGGTGGGTACTTAAGAGGTGGGTCTATTTATCACTCTCAATCGGGAGAGTCTTTGTTTACTCATATTCCAGGGATTAGAGTTGTTTTCCCATCAAACGCGCAAGATGCTGCAGGACTTTTAAGAACAGCGATTCGTTGTGATGATCCGGTTATGTTCTTGGAGCACAAGCATCTCTATTACCAAGGGTATAACCGAACAGCTGATCCAGGGGAAAATTATATGATTCCTTTTGGTAAGGCCCGAATTGCGAGAGAGGGAACGGGAGCAACAATTCTCGCTTGGGGAGCTTTAGTTCAGAAATCAATTGATGCTGCCAAAAAAATAGAAGAAGAAAGTGGTGTCAGTGTTGAAGTTATTGATGCGAGAACACTTGTTCCTTTTGATATCGATACACTCGTAAATTCAGTGAAGAAAACAAACCGTCTTCTTGTTTGTCATGAAGAGCATAAGACATCTGGTTTCGCTGGAGAGATCATGGCCCTTATTAACGAAAACTGCTTTGAGCATTTAGATGCTCCACCGATGAGAGTGGCTTCAAAGGATACTCATGTTGCTTATTGTCCGGATCTTGAAGAAGTAATTCTTCCTCAGGTGAGTGATGTCTATGAAACACTGAGTAAGCTTTTAAATTATTAGGAGATAGTATGAAATTTTTAATTCTTTTTTTCCTTTCATTTAACTTATATGCCAAGAACTCATTTTATTGTGAAGCAACGGCGATCTTAAAAATGGATTTCATGGGTAAAGTTGAAGAGGGTAAACTTCTTTCAGGGATAACGGTTATTATTGAGGGCACTCCCTTTTTAGTTGAAAAAGAAAATGTTGTTAAATTCGTAGATAAAAAGACATCTAAAGGTCATGCTTTTGGTTTTCTTGTTAAAGAAAAAGACACGGGTTATTGGATTTCTCTTAAAACGTTAAACGGTGTCGGAAAAGTCAGTACAGACTACAGAGGAATTACCTTAGACAATAAAGACGTTGATTGCCTGTTTTAATTCTTATTATAAAACTGAGTATAGTGAGCTGTCGCAAGAGCTGGGATAAATAGATTTATCAAGGGTATATTGATAAAGAAAAAATACAGGGCGCCTGCGGTTAAATAATGCCAAATGTTTTTAGTCACATCACTGACACAGCTTCTAAAAGGAAGATTGTGCCTTGCCCATGTGTAATCAACAAACTGAATTGAAACTAATAAAAAAGTCAGGGCAAAAGCAAAAGGTGTGAGAATTGGTACATAACCAAAAATCAGTGCCAATAAAGTCAGAAGACCAATAAAGAGAATTTTTTTTAATTCGTTAAAAATTGTAAAAAACATTCTTGAAAAAAGTTTACTGAAGTTTGAACCTATTCCATCAAGCTTAATTCCTTTTATTTTTTTCTCAATTCTTTCACTGATTAAATCATTAAAGGGGCTCGCAATAGCCGAAACAATAAGAACGAAGGTCCAATTCACTAAAAAGAAACAAAGAATTGTTAAAATGACTTTTATAAGAAAGAGAACAGGCCCCATCCACCATGAATCAGAGCTCGCCATCCCCTCGAGGTAACCTTTGAGCCAACCCATAACGAAATCATAAAGATGATAGAAACCATAAGAGTAAATAACAATACCTAAGGTTACAGGAATGAGGGTAAAGACAAGATTTACGGGATCTTTAAAGATATAACCGAAGCTTCTTTTGAAAAGTGATATTACATTTGTCATTTAGTAAGGGTAATTACTAAATTTAAATGAGTAAAGTTTGTCGAATTTATTTAGATCAGAAGCATTTTCAGGGATTGAGAAGGCGAGCTGTTTGAACTCCTCCCAGTCAAGGAAACGGTAAACAAGATCAGTCAGAATATTTTGATCTTCACAGCGCTGGAATTTTTCCTTCGCTTTTTTTAGCTGACTTAAGGCCCCTGTTAGATTTTTGTTTTCGATATGATAAAGAGAATTTGCAACTTGAATAATTGCCCAATAAACGTTTCTGGCGGGATCGTTTCTTTGTTCAATCCAAAGGTCTTCAAGTAGCTCATGGCATTCCCAATAATTCTGTTGGTTAAAGGCGTGAATCCCATCTTTTATATCTTTGAGATGGTCAGGACTAAAAGTACCAAAGGGAAAATCTTTGGACACTTAAGCACCCATGATTGAGAGACCGGCATCAACATAGATGATTTCACCAGTCACACCTGATGATAAATCACTCGCAAGATAGGTTGCAGTTTTGGCAACGTCTTCTTGGGTAACGTTTTCTTTCAATGCCGATTTCTCTGCTGCATATTTGAGTTTGTCTCTAAACCCACCAACTCCAGAAGCGGCAAGAGTTTTAATGGGACCTGCTGAAATAGCGTTCACTCTAATTTTATCAGGGCCAAGATCATGGGCTAGATAACGCATGCTTGATTCAAGGGCAGCCTTTGCAACTCCCATCACGTTATAGCCTGGCATAACTTGTTGAGACCCATGGTAAGTCATAGTGATGATCGATGAATCTTTTTGGAGTAGGGGTTTAAGGTGTTGAGTCACTGCGACTAAGGAATAAGCCGAAACATTCATGGCCGTTAAAAAGCCTTCCCTAGAAGTTTGAACAAAAGGGTTTTTTAAATCTTCTCTTTCTGCAAAAGCAAGTGAGTGAATAATAATATCAACTTGATTCCAAAACTTGTTTACAGTTTTAGGTAACGATTTTAACTGACCGTCGTCAGTAACATCGAGTTCAAAGGTAAAGTCGGCTTCAATTTGCTCAGCAAGGGGTTCAACTCTTTTCTTCAAAGCGTCATTTAGGTAACTTAAGCCTAAAGAGGCCCCTTCCTTTTTAAACTGCTCAGCTATCGCCCAAGCAATTGATCTCTCGTTTGCGACACCTAGAATTAAAGCTTTTTTACCCTGCAAAATACCCATATTTAGTACCTTTTGATAGAATCTGAGCACATTTTAACAGCACAATTAAGATTAAGATAGGTGATTCTTTGAACGCAAATGTCATGAAAAAATTAGTCCCTGATTACTTAAAAGATCTTCAAACTTATAAAGCTGGAAAACCCATTGAAGAACTGGCCCGTGAAAAAGGGCTGACTCGAATTTCTAAGCTTGCCAGTAATGAAAATCCTTTTGGGCCATCACCTTATGCCATTCGATCGATGACACAGACTCTTTGGGATCTTCATCGTTATCCCGATATGCACGCTTTTAAGCTTATTAATAAACTTTGTGAAATTTATAAGTTAACGCCTGAAAATATTATTCTTGGAAATGGAAGTGAAGGGATAATGTCTTATATCGCTCGTGCTTTTATTCAACCAGGAGAAGAAGTTCTCACTTCTGAAAATACTTTTATTGGATTCTTTATTCTTGCTGCGGGAGTTGGCGCAAAAGTGACTAAGGTTCCCATGACGAAAGATTATCGCTTTGATGTCAAAGCGATTGCAGAAAAAATCACCGATCAGACAAAGGTCATCTATATAGCAAATCCAAATAATCCAACAGGAACTTATATTACCCGTGAAGAGTTCGATTATTTAATGGCCCGAGTTCCTGATCATGTGATCGTGATTATTGATGAAGCTTATTATGAGTTTGCCGCCAAAGCAGCTACAGATTATCCGGATACGATGGATGATAGACACGACAACGTAATTACGCTTAGAACTTTCTCTAAGGCTTATGGAATAGCTGGAATTCGTTGTGGGTATGGATTTGCTCACGAGGACTTTATTGCGAACCTTAAAAAAGTAAAGCTTCCTTTTGAACCGAATCGTTTGGCCCAAGTCGGAGCGTTAGGAGCTTTAGAAGATCAACCTCACTTGCGAAGAACGTTAAGAAAAACAACAAGGCTCTACACTAAAACCATGGAGTATCTTGTTGATAAAGGCTTTAAACCCATTCAATCAGTAACGAATTTTATTACTTTTAATGCCGGTTCAGTTGAAGCAGCCTCTTGGATGTTTGAATCACTTCTAAACGAAGGTGTTATCATTAGGGATTTAGTTGGAAATGCCATGCCCGGTTTTGTTCGAGTTTCAATAGGGACAGATGATGAGATGGATCATTACTTTGAGGCGATGGATAAAATATTACCAGAGTTTGATGAGAAATTTGGGAGAGCAGAATGAAGATTTGTAATTATAAACGAGAAACGGCACTCGGTACTTTTCAAAGGCTAGGGATCTTTTACAACTCTTCAACGATCATTGATGTTAATCTTCTTTGGCAGGCACTTTACGAAGAACAAAATCATTTTGGGGCTAAAGAGAAAGCCGCTCGATTTGCTCCCGCATCACTTTCTGAGCTTTTAAAAATTAATGACAATAGTATTGAGTTCCTTAAAGAAACGATTGGTGTTTTTGAAGATCTTACTAAAAAAGGAATGCTTCACACTAAAGACAAGGGCTACTTTTCTTTTGATATGAAAGATGACAAATCAGTTAAGCTTGGAATTCCTATTGATAAAATGAATTCCTATCGTGATTTTTACATACATGAAAAGCATGTGAAAAAGGGGTTCGAAAAAAGGCAAGAGCCAATGCCTGAAGCTTGGTATGAGATGCCTGTATTCTACAAAGGACCAACTACAAGCTTTATTCCAACGGATGAACTTATCCCATGGCCTTCGTTTACTAAAAAATTAGATTATGAATTAGAGTTAGGCGCTATTATTGGTAAACAAGGAACCAATATCCCGGAAGAGAAAGCCTATGATTATATTTTTGGCTATACGATTTTAAATGATATCTCTGCAAGAGATATTCAAAAGAAAGAAATGTCTGTTCGTTTAGGACCCGCGAAAGGAAAAGATTTTTGTTCAATCATCGGTCCCGTGATTGTCACGGCAGATGAGTTCAAGTTTAAAGAACCTGATCTTCTTATGACGGCAAGAATTAATGAACAAGAATGGTCGAGAGGAAAGAGTAGTGATGCGAATTTTACTTGGGCTCAAATCATTGCTCACCTAAGTAAAGAAGAATGGATTTACCCTACAGACTTTCTCGGGAGCGGAACAGTAGGGACTGGCTGTGGTCTTGAACTAGATAAATGGATTCAGCCAGGTGATATTGTTGAACTAGAAATTGAAAAAATAGGAATCTTAAAAAATATCGTTGGGACACCCAACAAAGAGGCATAATATGGAATCATTCAAATCGAGTGGGACGCATACGAAACAAGCTCACGTAAAAATCCCTAAAGGGCATTATGAGGAAGAGCACGGGAGAAAAGGTTTCTTTGGTCGAGTCAGCCATCTTTATCATCAAAATCCATTAACAAACTGGACGAATATTGATGGAGATCTAAAACCGAGAAATTTGCCACCAGTGTTTGATCTCCCTGAGCTTCAAGAAAATGATCAATGCTTTTTTTATAATAATGATGTCCGTATTAATATGGGAACATTCTCTAAGACTGTTGAAAACTACTTAAGAAATGCAGATTTTGATGAAATGTACTTTATCCATGAAGGTGAAGGACGATTTGAAACGGTTTATGGTCATATCCCATACAAGCGTGGTGATTATATTATTATGCCTCGTGGGACGACTTATAAAATTTTCGTTGATAAAAAAACAAAACTACTTAATGTAGAATCGGCTTCGGAATTTGAAGAGCCCGATAGAGGGATGTTAGGACCAAATGCTCTTTATGATCAAACCGCGATTTTTACTCCTGAGGCAGCTTACGGGAGTGAACAAGATAAAAAAGAATATATAGTACAAATTAAAAGAGAAGGGAAAATGACTCATGTCTCATACCCTAATAATCCTCTCGATGTTTCTGGTTGGAAAGGTTCAGTCTATCCATGGAGGCTTTCGATTTATGACTATTGTCCCGTGAATAGCCATCGTTATCATATTCCTCCTTCTGGACATACGACTTTTGTTTGTCGAAATTTTGTCGTGTGCTCTTTTGTTGAAAGACCGCTTGAAAGCTCTGAACATGGAGTTTTAAAAGTTCCTTTCTATCACTCAAATATCGATTTTGATGAAATTCTTTTTTACCACCAAGGGAACTTCTTCAGTAGGGACAATATCGATGCTGGGGCGATTACTTTTCATCCTCAAGGGATTCATCATGGTCCTCACCCCAAAGCTTTTGAAAAAGCTGATGATAAAGAGTGGACGGACGAGTACGCCGTAATGATTGATACGAGATATCCCTTAAAGAGAACCGAAATCTTTGAAAAACTTGAAAACAAAGATTACTGGAAAAGTTGGATGTCATAATGAAAAGCTTTGATATTGGTGAAGAACTAAGAACAAATTATAAATTTTTAATTGGATCAATTTTACCAAGACCCATTGCCGTGGTTTCGACTCTCAATGAAGATGGCTCTAATAATTTAGCTCCTTTTTCCTTTTTTACGGGAGTGAGTGCTGTCCCGATGATTGTGGGGTTTTCTCCTATGATCAGAACAAGTACCGGTGAAAAAAAAGATACAGTGATCAATATTGAGAGAGAAAAAGAATTCGTTGTAAATTTTGTTACTCAATCAAATATGGAAAAAGTAAATTCTGCTTCTGAAGAACTTGCTTATGGTCAAGATGAATTTATCCATGCAGGATTAACAGCAGTAGAGTCTGAAGTTGTTAAGGCCCGAAGAATGAAAGAGTCTCCCATTCATTTTGAATGTAAGTTAAGAGATATTTTGAACTATGGAGATGGTGTAGGCTCGGGACGTTTTATCACAGGAGAAGTCGTCAAGGTCCACGTTGATGAAAAGATCTTAGAGGAAGGGCGTATTAATACTGATCTCTTTGCACCTATTGGTCGTGGTGCTGGGAATGACTGGATCAAATGCACGGATCGAGTTCAAATCGAAAGATTGATGAAAGCTCAGATCCAAAAATAACGAATTTACTTTTTAGACATAAAACTCTTAATGAGGATTAGGTAGCCTCCCGCTGTTAAGAACATCAAAACTCCATAAACTCCCGCTGTAATTAAATATTCATTG
>JAUHYH010000279.1 GCA_030426585.1 Bacteriovoracia bacterium | reverse complement strand
AAGGCATTATCAAAACTCCAGGGGGGCAAGAAATCAAAATTTATTTAGCCCTGTCAGACCAAGAGCAATCCCAAGGACTGAGTGGGATTCGTTCCCATGAATTCGACACTAAAGAGGGAATGCTTTTTTTTAATACCAACTATCAACCCAGAAGTTTTTGGATGCCTGACACTTACTTCAACCTGGACATTTTTTTTCTCAACAAAGATCTTCGCGTAGCCAATGTTGAAAGGAATGTTCCTCATCATCCAGGAAAAACGGAACCACCCGCAATCTACAGAACTAACACCTACAACTGCTGGCACGTTCTCGAGCTGAAGCACTCAGCCCTTTCTAGACAAATTGTTTCGGGGTCAAAGCTTAATTGGGTGTCTTCGCCAGATCTGATGCAAATAGAACAAGGTATTCGTCAGGGCCGATAACCCCGAGATGTTCACGAGCGAGCTTTCTTTGGTAGCTTGAACTGGTTTTGATATTCTTGATTTCATTTTTTACAGCTGTATTGTCTTTGTTGATCCAAGCGAGCTCTTCTTTCTTTTTTGAAACCTGGTTCTTTTTTTCAACAAGCTCCAAGTAACCCCCACTCATAAAGACGATACGAATACAGAAGAAAACAAAAACAACGAAAAGAAAGATATCAAATTTAGATCGCACAGAAAAAAGTGAAGTTTGAATATAGCGATAGCGAGGCTCTATAAATCTTGTTGTGGCAGGTGTCGCTACTGAACTTCGACTCGCTCTTCTTCTAGAAATCGCCACTTTGCCTCCTGCAACATTGGTTCAAATTTAAGCATAGCAAAATGTTGAAGTTTTTCAAGATTGCTAATTTTGCCTGAGTGAATCTGTCTGTTGATTTTTTCTTAGTGTAAGGTCGGTTTTTGCTCAGCAACCTGGTCAGAAATGACTGTCCAAAAATTTCTGATAATCGACAGCTCATCGAAATATCGTTTGAGGGAAAGCAATTCTAATTGCTCAAGACCTTCCGAGACCTCTGTCGGTTTAATTGAAAACTTATCTTTCTTCCCAAGCAGAAAAGCTTTGAAGTTCAATTCAAACTCTTTGTTTGCGATTTCAAAAGTAATAAAATTTCCTTGGTCATCAACTCTAAATCCTTCCATCTTTTCTGATAAAAGTTTGAAGTAATGTTTTGCCAAGGCTGAATCTCCCAAAGGTCCTAGCTCAAATTTCTTATCAACATTTTTATAAAGCTTTCGTCCAAAAGAAATGAAGAGCTCCCCGCTAGTAAGGGATCCCCCCCACCAAGTTAGGTTTAAATCTTGAGTATCAAGTTCAACCGACTTCTCCATTACCTTATATTTATCGAATGCTTTTGCTAAGAATTGAGCATCTGCATAGGAATCCATCTCAAAAAAATGGATATTATCAATAGAATGTTTCGCCTTAATAAGATCAAGAAAATCTTTTTTCAAATTAGGTGATTCACTCAGTTTAAGTTGCTTAACGTATTTTACCTTTTCAATGAGATAAAGAACTCCTGGAGCCTCAGGAATCTCAGGAACAACTGCAACTTCCTCATAGGGAATTTCAACTTGAGTCGATTGATTCATTTCAAAAGTTTTATCAACTAAAAAATCTAATGAATTTTCGTCCATCTTATTCCTTACCAAAGGGCCTTAATGACAAATATTAAAATCACAACTACAACCGGAGAGAAATCAAACGGCAGGTCTGGAGAAAGCATTTTTCTCACAGGCTTCAGAGTAATTTCAGCAAGCTTACGGTTGAACTGAAAAACGGGAGTGTTCGCTAGGTTCGGGATATAACTCACC
>JAUHYH010000111.1 GCA_030426585.1 Bacteriovoracia bacterium | reverse complement strand
TGTGAGTATGGTAAGCGAATTGTGCTTCTTCTTTAGAAGCAAAAACTCCTCCGAAACCTTGTGAGTAAGGTCTTACTCTTGTCATGTAGTACATACCAAGAACGATATCCTGTGAAGGAACGATGATTGGCGTACCATCTTTTGGAGAAAGAATATTGTTTGTCGACATTGCAAGAACACGAGCTTCAATTTGTGCTTCAATTGAAAGCGGAACATGAACAGCCATCTGGTCACCGTCGAAGTCAGCGTTGAAGGCTGTACAAACAAGTGGGTGAAGTTGAATCGCCTTCCCTTCGATAAGTACAGGTTCGAAAGCTTGAATCCCAAGTCTGTGAAGAGTTGGAGCTCGGTTAAGAAGAACTGGGTGTTCTTTAACCACTTCATCTAGGATATCCCAAACTTCTTGTCTCTGATTATCAACCATTCGTTTCGCAACTTTAATAGTTGTACAGTGACCTTTTTCAATAAGCTTGTTGTAGATAAACGGCTTGAAAAGCTCGAGGGCCATAACTTTAGGAATCCCACATTGGTGAAGTCTAAGGTTTGGACCAACAACGATAACCGAACGACCAGAGTAATCAACCCGCTTACCAAGAAGGTTTTGTCTGAATCGCCCTTGCTTTCCTTTAAGCATATCTGAAAGAGATCTTAACGGACGCTTGTTAGCACCTGTGAAGACTTTTCCTCTTCTACCGTTATCAAATAAAGCATCAACAGCTTCTTGAAGCATTCGCTTCTCGTTTCTGATGATGATTTCTGGAGCATTAAGTTCCTTAAGTCTCTTAAGACGGTTATTTCTGTTAATAACTCGTCGATAAAGATCGTTAAGGTCAGAAGTTGCAAATCGTCCCGCCTCAAGAGGAACTAGTGGACGAAGATCCGGTGGAAGCACAGGAATAACATCCATCATGAACCACTCAGCTTTATTTTCTGATTTTCTAAGAGACTCAACAACCTTAAGTCTTTTAATAAGTTTTGCCTTAGCAAGTTCAGTCCGAACTTCTTTTAGATCATCTCTGATCTCTTTGTATAAAAGATCTACGTCGATTTTTGAGAGCATGTCTTTTACAACTTCTCCCCCCATACCAACTCTGAACTCAACACCAGCTTCTTTAAGCTCGAAACATTTCTGCTCAGAAAGGATCATTCCAATTTGAAGACCACCTTCCTGATCAGCAGTTGCTGATTCAGTAACAATATAAGCTTCGTTGTAGAGAACTTTTTCAAGATCTTTCAAAGAAAGATCAAGAAGAGCTCCGATACGAGAAGGAAGAGATCTTAAAAACCAGATGTGAGCAACCGGAGCTGCAAGCTCAATATGTCCACAACGCTCTCTTCTAACTTTTGATAATGTGACTTCAACACCACACTTCTCACAAACAACACCTCTGTGCTTCATTCGTTTGTATTTTCCACAAATACATTCGTAATCTTTGATAGGTCCAAAGATCTTTGCGCAGAAAAGACCATCTCTCTCTGGTTTGAAAGTACGGTAGTTGATTGTTTCTGGTTTTTTGACCTCACCGTAAGACCATTCACGGATAGTATCAGGTGATGCCATTTTAATTGAAACGGCTTCAACGCTGATTGGATCTTTCGGCTTATCAAAAAAGTTTAACAAGTCTTTCATGTTTTTACCTTTCTCTTATCGAGTAATTATAATTCCTGATTTGATTCTTCTAACTTCACATCCAACGCAAGTGCCTGAAGCTCTCTAATGAGAACGTTAAATGACTCAGGCAATCCTGGCTCAAGGACTTTTTCACCTTTAACGATGGACTCATACATTCTTGTTCTTCCGACAACGTCATCTGACTTAACCGTTAAGAACTCTTGAAGAGTATAAGCAGCACCGTAAGCTTCTAGTGCCCAAACTTCCATCTCTCCGAGACGCTGACCACCGAACTGAGCTTTACCACCAAGGGGTTGCTGAGTAACGAGGGAGTAAGGTCCAGTCGATCTGGCGTGGATTTTTTCATCAACAAGGTGGTGAAGTTTCAACATGTACATGATCCCAACAGTTACTTCCTCGGCAAAAGCCTCTCCAGTAATTCCGTTGAAAAGAGTTGTTTTTCCACTCTTATCAAGATCTGCAAGTTCAAGCATTTCTTCAATGTCTGCTTCTCTCGCTCCATCAAACACTGGCGTGGCGAAACGAACACCTGTTTCAAGTTGCTTAGCAACTCTCATAACTTCTTTATCACTTGCTTTCTTTAACCAAGCATCTACTTCGTCTTGCTTATAGATTTTGGAAATTAAATCTCTTAAAGAATCTGCTTCTTTTTTGAGTTCGATCATCGCCTTGATTTTTTCACCAAGACCTCGACCTGCCCATCCAAGATGGAGCTCAAGAAGCTGCCCGATATTCATCCGTGACGGAACCCCTAGTGGGTTAAGAACAATCTCAACCGGTGTTCCATCGGCGAGGTATGGCATATCTTCGATCGGAAGTACTCGGGAGATAACCCCTTTGTTTCCGTGACGACCAGCCATCTTATCACCTGGCTGGAGCTTTCTCTTGATTGCAACGTAAACAACAACTTTTTTGATAACACCTGGAAGAAGCTCATCACCTTTGTGAAGTTTTGCAATTTCCTCGTTCGCTTTAACTCGAACTTGGTTGATATCGTTTCTTACGTCAGCAAAGTATTCAGTAAGTTTTTCTTCCGCAGCTGGTTCCAGTGGTAAGAACCCGATAAGTTCAAATGGAACGCTATCAAGTGCATTTTCTGTAATTTCAGAACCCTTGCTAAGAAGTTCTTGTGAACCATCTTCTGAAACAAGAGCATCGATTGTTTTTTGCCCCTTAAGCATTTTTGCAATTTTTCTAATCGCAAAACTCTTAATGGCATTGATTTCAATTCTCTCATCTCTACGGATAATTTTTGTCTCATCTTCAATAATCGCTTTAGAACGAGCATCAAGTTCAACACCTTCTCTTGTGAAGACGTGAACATCAATAACTGTTCCCGTGATATGAGATGAACATCTTAGAGATGTATCTTTAACGTCTCCAGCCTTATCACCGAAGATCGCTTTAAGAAGTTTTTCCTCTGGAGAAAGTTGTGTTTCTCCTTTTGGAGTAATCTTTCCAACAAGAATATCACCCGGCTTAATGATCGCCCCTGTTCTAATGATCCCTGCTTCATCAAGGTCTTTAAGAGCTTCATCAGAAATGTTTGGAATATCTCTTGTGATTTCTTCTTTACCAAGCTTCGTATCACGCGCTTCAACTTCAAAATTCTCAATGTGAACTGAAGTGAAAACATCTTTATGAAGCATGTTTTCAGAAATTAGGATTGAATCCTCATAGTTATAACCACCCCATGGCATGAACGCTACAAGCACGTTCTGTCCAAGAGCAATATCACCGTATTGAGTTGCAGGACCGTCAGCAATAACGTCTCCAGCTCTAACAGTATCACCCTCTTTAACAAGGGCTTTTTGGTTCATACAAGTGTTCTGATTAGAACGTTGGTATTTTAGAAGTTTGTAAATATCAACTCCAGACTCTCCAACTTTCGCATCCGCTCTCTGAACAACAATTCTGTTTGAGTCAACGAAAACAACTTTTCCATTGTTTTTCGCAAAAAGAATCGCTCCAGAATCTCTCGCTACGATATCCTCAACACCTGTACCAACGATAGGTGCATCAGTCTTAAGAACAGGCACTGCCTGTCTCATCATGTTTGATCCCATTAGAGCTCGGTTGGCATCATCGTGTTCCAAGAATGGAATCATCGATGTTGCGATCGAGATCATCTGTGAAGGTGCAACGTCCATTAGCTCAATTTCATCATAATCAACAAGTGCAAGTTCTCCGTGTCGACGGGCAGGAATAAGGTTCCCTTCGAACTTACCTTTATCAACCGCTGCTTTATTTGTTTGAGCGATAATCTTCCCTTCTTCTTCGAAAGCCGAGAAGTAATCAACTTTATCAGTAACTTTTCCACCTTCAGCGATTCTTCTGTATGGAGTTTCAATAAATCCGTATTCAGAAACTCTTGCATAAGTTGCAAGTGAAGTAATAAGACCAATGTTTGGTCCCTCTGGAGTTTCTACCGGACACATTCTTCCATAGTGAGTAGCGTGAACGTCTCGAACCTCGAATCCCGCTCTTTCTCTTGTTAGACCCCCTGGCCCAAGAGCAGATAATCTTCTCTTGTGAGTGATTTCTGAAAGTGGGTTCGTTTGATCCATGAACTGAGAAAGCTGAGAAGAACCAAAGAATTCTTTAACAGCAGCAGCTACTGGTTTTTGATTAATAAGATCATGCGGCATCATCCCTTCAATTTCTTGGATGGCCATTCTTTCACGAACTGATCTTTCCATACGAACAAGACCAACTCTGAATTGATTTTCAACAAGCTCACCTACGGCACGAACTCTTCTATTTCCGAGGTGATCGATATCATCAACTTTCCCTTTACCGTTATTGAGATCAACAAGGTATTGAACTGTCTTAATAACATCGTCTTTAGTTAGAACAGTATTCTCAACAGGAACATCCATTCCAAACTTATAGTTGATCTTCATACGACCAACTCTTGAAAGGTCGTATTTAACTGGATTGAAGAACATCCCGTCAAAAAGGGCTTGTGCCGCTTCAACTGTTGGAGGCTCACCAGGTCTAAGTCTTTCAAAGATTTTTAATAAAGCTTCTTCAGTTGAATTTGTTTTATCAAGAAGAAGTGTATTTCTGATCTGATCTGATGAATTAACATTGTCGATATAAAGAGCTTCAACCGTTTTAACTCCTGCATTGAGAAGGTCAAAAACAACTTGCTCGGTAAGGTTTTCGTTAGCGGCGACGATAACTTCACCTGTTGTTTCATCATAAATATCTTTTGCTGAAACTTTAGTCACAAGTTGATCAACATCAAGAGGAAGCTTTTTAATTTTCGCTTCTTCAAGTTTCTTAAGCGTAAGTTTTGTAATCTTCTTACCCGCAAGAACGATCGGTTTTTTAGTCTTAGGATCGATGATATCTTGCTCAGCCCTTGAACCTAATAATAGGTTAAAATCAAGCTCTCTTGAGTAATCATCTTTCTTAAGATGAATGAGTTCATTATCGTAGAAAAGCTCAAGGAGTTTCTCATCTGAGTAACCCATTGCTTTAAGAATAACTGTAGCGTGAATTTTTCTCTTTCTATCAATTCGGGCGTAAAGAATTGATTTATGGTCGAATTCAAAATCTAACCAAGAACCTCTATGAGGGATAATTCTCGCTGAATATAAAAGTTTTCCAGAAGAGTGCTTCTTCCCACTATCGTGCTCGAAAATAATCCCTGGAGACCGGTGAAGCTGAGAAACAATAACTCTCTCAGTACCGTTATAGATAAACGATCCCGTCTCTGTCATGAGAGGAATATTTCCAAGGTAAATTTCTTGTTCTTTAATAGAAGAAATTTTTCTATCCTCTTCGTCATCTTCAGTTTCTTCAAAGAAAACCAATCGAACAGTCACTTTTAACGGCGACTCATAAGAAAGACCTCTTGCCCGACAATCTTTTACAGAGTATTTGGGCTCTTCCAAAGAGTAAGAAACGAATTCCAAAGAAATCGTTTTGTTAAAATCGTAAATCGGAAAAATCGATTTAAAGACAGCTTGTAAACCAGAGTCATCACGGTCTTCAGCAGGGATATCTCTTTGAAGAAAATCTTCATAAGATTTTGTCTGAAGTTTCATTAGACTTGGAGTTTCTAAGGCGTAATCGCTTCTCTTAAAATTTTTCCGAAACCATTGGTTAGGACTAAAGACGTTTGCCATGGCAGGGCACTCCTAAATTATAATTATTGATACGTATCTTTTTAAGTTCTCTTGTTTTATCAACACATACAAGCATAGGGAATACCGCAAGCGGATTCCCTATGCAAATATCGTGCAAATTTTAAAAACAATTGTTATTTAAGCTCAACTTTTGCACCAGCTGCTTCAAGCTTCTTCTTCATTTCTTCAGCTTCTTCTTTAGCAACTCCCTCTTTAAGAGGCTTAGGTGCACCCTCAACTAGATCTTTAGCTTCTTTAAGTCCAAGACCAGTGATTGCTCTAACTTCTTTAATAACATTGATTTTCTTAGCTCCAGCTTCAGCAAGAACAACTGTAAATTCAGTTTTCTCTTCGGCCGCAGCTCCGGCAGCAGCGCCACCAGCAACAGCAACAGGTGCTGCTGATACACCAAACTTGTCCTCTAGCTCTTTAACTAGATTAGCCATATCCATAACTGACATGTTTGAGATGTGCTCAATTAATTGATCATTTGTAATACTCATAATTATCTCCTTACTCTTCTTCTTTTTTAGGTTCTTCAGCCGGATTTTCCTCAGCTGGAGTTTCTGTTTTTGCTTCAGCAGCAGGTGCCGCTTCGGCTGCTTCTTTCGCTTCTAACGGTGCACCTTCTTTCTTCTTTTCATTGATCGCATGTAAAACACGTGCAAAAGCAGAAGTTGGTGCCATGAAAGTCGCAAGCAATGTACCAAGCATTTGATCTCTTGATGGAAGTTTCGCTAACTGCTTGATTTCCTCAATAGTTAACGCCTTCTCTTTAAGGAATCCACCCTTAAGATCAACTAGTTCGTTTTCTTCACCAGCGTCATACAAAGCTTTCGCAACACCTGGAGCATCTTCGAAAGAAAAAGCAACCGCATGCGGCCCTTTGATTCCTTTCAGAAGCTCTTCTGCATAAGTTCCCTCAGCAGCTCTTCTAAAGAGAGTGTTTCTTGTAATGACAACCTTACCTTTGGCATCACGAACATTTTTTCTGATCGCGACTGCATCGTTCGCAGTTACCCCAATAAGGTTAGTGAGGAAAAGCGCATTGGCACTTTCGATGCTTTCTTTCAAGCTAGAGACGATGTCTTCTTTCTTGGCTCTTGTAAGCATAATGTTACCTCCTCATATTGTTTCTAGGAGGGAGATTTCGGCAGGATTTATAGAGTCGAAACTCAACCGGCTTTCTTCAACCCCAACTACATATTTAAAGCTTCAAATGTGTCGACTTTTACACCAACACCCATCGTTGTCGCAATTGTAAGCGACTTTAAATAAATCCCTTTCGCACTCGCTGGCTTCGCTCTAACAATTGCTTGAGCAATGGCCTGAAAGTTTTTGAAAAGTTTTTCATCATCAAAAGATTTTTTACCGATAGGAATATGAACAATCCCTGTTTTATCTGTTCGGTATTCAACTTTACCTGATTTTTGCTCAGAAACAGCTTTAGCAACATCAGTTGTAACTGTTCCAAGTTTTGGGTTAGGCATAAGTCCTCTAGGTCCTAAAACTCTAGCAACTTTACCAACTTTTCCCATCATATCTGGAGTCGCGATAACTCTGTCGAAGTCTAACCATCCACCTTGGATTTTTGTGATGATATCGTCACCACCAACTTCGTCAGCACCAGCTTCTTCAGCTTTTTTAATATTTTCACCTGAAGTGATAACAACAACCTTAACTTCTTTACCAGTCCCACCAGGCATAACGATCGCACCTCTGATCATTTGATCAGCATGACGTGGATCAACCCCAAGACGAAAAGAAAGGTCTACAGTTTCATCAAATTTTGCGAAAGAGGCTTCTTTAGCAAGCTTAATAGCTTCTTTGATTGAGTAAGTTTTTGAAGCATCGACTTTTCCGAGCGCTTCTAGATACTTTTTTGATTTTGCCATTTTTTCCTCCCGGTACAAGCAGCCAGTTCATACGCCTAGCCTCCCGAATTGTTAAAAATTATTTGTAATCGAGTTTAATTCCCATTGAACGAGCAGAACCTTCAACTGTTCTTTTCGCTGCTTCAATTTCAGCTGCAGATAAATCTGGCATTTTCGCTTCCGCTACTTCTGTAACGATTTTTTCTGAAATCTTTCCAGCAACCTCGTGTCCTGGTTTGTTGGCTCCAGACTTAAGCTTCATTTTATCTTTAATCATGAATGAAGCTGGTGGAGTCTTTGTGATAAACGTAAACGATCTATCAGAATAAACAGTGATGATTGTTGGAAGAATTGTTCCAGCATCTTTCTGTGTTTTTGCGTTGAAAGCTTTACAGAACTCCATGATGTTAACACCTTTCTGACCAAGAGCTGGACCGATTGGTGGTGATGGGTTCGCTTTACCTGCTTGAATCTGTAACTTAATGAATCCTACGACTTTTTTAGCCATTTTTTATCTCCGAAAAATAAGACCTATACTTTTTCTACCTGTGAAGTATCTAATTCAACCGGTGTTGGCCGGCCAAAAATTGAAACATTAACTTTAAGCTTTCCTTTATCGCTAACGTTTTCAACGGTTCCAACAAACGATGCGAACGGTCCTTCAATAACTTTAACTGAATCACCTTCAGAAAAGTTGCTAACTGTCCGAGTTTGCTTGAATCCTTCAGCAGCTTGACCAAGGAGGAACTTAGCTTCGTCTTCCGAAATAGGTGATGGCTTAAGGCTATCCCCACTGACGAAACCTGTGATTTTATCCGTATTCTTGACCAGGTGCCACGTTTTATCATTCATGACCATCTTTATCAATAGATAGCCAGGGAAAAACTTCTTCTTCATTGTTCTCTTCTTGCCTTTAACTTGAGAAGTGACTTCCTCCTCAGGCATGAAGATTTCTGAGAAATACTCAGTAAGCTTATGATTTACAATGCGGTCAGTTAAAGTTTGCTTAACTCTATTCTCAAAACCGCTATGGACGTGAA
>JAUHYH010000110.1 GCA_030426585.1 Bacteriovoracia bacterium | reverse complement strand
ACTCCACATGAAGCTGCAATCGGGGCGAGGATAAAACTTGTTTTATCTCCAACTCCACCGGTGGAGTGCTTATCGATAATATTTTTTCCGGCGAATTTAAAAACATGTCCGCTGTGAAGCATGCACTTTGTAAGCGCAGCTGTTTCTTTTACAGTCATGCCTTTGCAGTAAACGGCCATTAAGAATGCGGATGCTTGATAATCAGGCAGGGAGCCGTCGGTTACCCCTTGGATAAACCAACTAATTTCGTCAGAAGTAAGCTCAATTCCTCGCTTCTTCTGGTCTATAATTCTATAGGCACTCAGATCGCTCATTACAGTTTAACATTTAGAAATATTAATTTAGAATATTAGTATATAGAGGATTGGTGTAATGAAAAAGATAATTCCCGGACTTTTTCTTTGTTTTTTAATAGTTACGACAACTAAGGCGCAGGATTATGGAGAGCCGGGCTATCAAAACCAGCAATACAAACCCACCAATATTGCTGATCAGTCTAAGAACGATTTTATGATCGTTTTAGCTGGGGGAGCTGCAGGTGCTGTGCTTGGACTCTCAACCCTCTCTTTTGTGAGTGAGCCTGACGATCATTACGATAATATCCTCACAGGGGGAGCGATCGGTATCATTGCGGGGGTTCTTTACGTTGCATACCGTCAAGCTAATACTCCTCCAAACTTTCAGGAACCCCCTCACCAATCTCAACAGGTTGATGGAAGAACCTACAGTTTTCGCTATAAAGAGATGCCAAATTCTCACGTTGCAAAGGCTTTAGGGTCACAAAGGCCCCAATTTTTTAATTTCACGACAAATTTCTGACTCAATTGATTGGTTTTTTTTCTATTAATATCGATTGAAATCCGTAAATTGGATTCATGGAAAAACTCATATCATTCATTGGTCTCTTAGTTTTTATTGGCATTGGCTACGCCTTCAGCACCGACAGAAAAAAGATTGCATGGCGAACAGTTCTCACGGGAGTCGGACTCCAGCTGTTGCTTGCACTTCTTATTCTTAAAACTTCAGGGGGAAGGCTTTTCTTTGATGGGGCGAAAGATTTCTTTAACGCCATCCTTGCTTACACTGATGAAGGTTCGAAGTTTATTTTTGGAAGCATGATGAATGCAGAAAAAAATGGATTCATTTTTGCGTTCATGGTTCTCCCAACTGTTATGTTTATGAGCTCACTTATGAGTATTCTCTATCATATGGGAGTCATGCAAAAAATTGTTGAAGCTGCTGCCTGGGTGATGATGAAAATTATGCGTGTTTCAGGAGCAGAGTCTTTGAGTGCGGCCGCCAATATCTTCGTCGGCCAAACAGAAGCTCCACTTGTTGTGCGTCCTTATGTTGACGATATGACCAATTCTGAATTGATGGCCTTAATGACCGGTGGGATGGCCACTGTTGCAGGGGGAGTGCTCGCTGCTTATGTTGGTTTTGGAATCGATGCGGGTCACCTTTTATCAGCTTCAGTTATGTCAGCTCCTGCTGCCCTGGTTTGTGCAAAGTTGATGGTTCCTGAAAGTGAGAAGTCAAAAACGGCAGGAAAGGTCGAACTTAACGCTGAAAAAACAACGGTTAATATTGTTGATGCTGCAGCTTCTGGTGCAGCGGAAGGATTAAAACTTGCTCTTAATGTTGCGGCCATGCTTTTGGTTTTTATCGCACTGGTAGCAATGCTTAATGGGATTCTTGGTTATGTGGGATCACTCTTTGGGATGGCCAACCTAAGCTTTGAATTAATTATGGGTTATGTTTTTGCTCCCGTAGCTTGGTTAATGGGAGTTCCTTGGGAAGAGTGCACTCAAGTTGGATCACTGCTTGCGAAAAAACTTGTTCTCAATGAATTCGTAGCTTATCTCGATCTTAAAAATATGTTGGGATCTCTTTCAGAGCGATCAGTTATCATTTCAACTTATGCTCTTTGTGGGTTTGCAAACTTTAGTTCTATTGCCATTCAAATTGGTGGTATCGGAACACTTGCTCCAAAAAGAAGACAGGATCTTTCAAGACTTGGGATTAAGTCTCTGATTGGGGGAACGCTGGCGTGTTTGATGACAGCGACCATTGCAGGGATTTTGATATGATAAAATTTTTAACCCTTTCTTTGATTCTTGCATCTTGTGCAACTAACAATGAAAAGAATAAAATTGATCCGAATTCTTTATAGTGAAGCTTGTTTCAAAACTAAAATCTAACATTTCTTAAATGGGCGTTGAGTTACGTCGAGGGGTAGAACTCTAGAAAACGAAGGTTACGAATGTAATTTTAGTTCCTGAGTTGAGAAGCCTCTCCGGTCCTGTTCTGCAGGATCGATCTGCTCGAGAGGCAGGTGCATTCGCACCACAACTCAGGTTTTTAGTTTATCAAATCACTAATCAGAATCAATAAAGCAAAAAACTCCAATTTCTTAGACGCTTCCCCTCAATTCCAGTATATTAATTTCCATGGCAAAAGAGCTGATTGTAAATGAAACCGATAAAGAGTGCCGCGTTGCGCTGGTAGAGAATAGTGAGATTCTTGATCTTTTGATTCACCGTTCACACGGAAAAGAAGATCAAAACTACCCGGTTGTTGGAAATATCTACCTTGGAAGAGTTCTAAGAGTGCTTCCGGGTATGCAGTCTGCCTTTGTTGATATCGGAACTGATCGGGCCGCCTTTCTTTATGTTGATGATGCTTATATCCCTACGCTCAAAGAGCAACGAGAAATGGCTGAAAAACTAAAAGAAATTCAAACAGAAAAAGAAGCGAAGCCAGGCCAAGTGATTCATGATGAAATGAGCACTCTCTCTGAAACTGTCGATATGAAGTTTCGGCCTGATGTAAAAATTCAGGATGTTCTGAAAGAAGGACAAGAGATTTTGGTTCAAGTTGCGAAAGAACCAATTTCAACCAAAGGTCCTCGAGTCACCAGACATATTACTCTCGCTGGTCGGCATATTGTTTACATGCCTTATATCGAACACGTCGGTGTTTCTCGACGGATTGAAAATGATGAAGAGCGAGATCGCTTGAAAGAAGCTTTGGAGTCAATTCGACCAGAAGGTAAGGGAGTGATTGCTCGAACTGTTGCTGAAGGGCAGTCTTATAAAACTCTTAAGAAAGATTATGACATGCTCGTCAAGATCTGGAAGGACGTTCAAAAAAAGATTGAGAAGGCTAAGGCCAGCAACCTTATTTATCACGATCTCAATTTTCTTCAGCGGGCCTTAAGAGATATCACCGATGAAGATGTCGATAAAATTATTGTTGATAACAAATCAACCATGAAACAAGTTGAAAAATTCGCAAATAAATACCTTCCTCAAATGAAAGGAAAGATTGATTATTACAATGAAGAAACGCCGATCTTCGAGCATTACAGTATCGATCTCGAGATTGAACGTGCTCTTAGCAATAAAGTTTTTCTTAAGTCAGGTGGGTCAATTAACGTTGATCAAACAGAGGCATTAGTTTCTATTGATGTTAACACAGGGAAGTTTGTTGGAAAGAAAACTCTAGAAGAGACAATCCTTAAAACGAACCTCGAAGCTGTTAAAGAAATTGCCTACCAATTACGTCTTAGAAATTGTGGTGGTCTTATCATCTGTGACTTCATTGACATGGAAAAAGCAGAGCATCGGGAACAGGTTTATACCGCCCTTATCGAAGCTTTGAAAAAAGATAGAGCGAAAACCAATGTTCTTCCTATTTCTGAATTGGGTCTTGTTGAGATGACTCGAAAGAGAACTCGAGACACACTTATTAGAACAATGTGTGAGTTCTGCCCTTATTGTGAAGGGACAGGTCGAGTGAAGTCTGTTCTGACTGTCTGCTTTGAAGTGATTAGAGAAGTTATGAAGGCCGTCCGAAGATCTCCTAAATCTAAGATTCAAGTTTTCGCTCATCCCGAAGTTTGTGCGCGTTTAGCCGGTGAAGAATTTGGGATTATTGAGACGGTGGAAGAAATTCATAATAAGACACTTTCGATTAGAGCCGATAACAATTATCACGTCGAACAGTACGAAATCTTCTAAATTTCGGCAGAAAAACGTCGAATTTCGTCGTCAAAGTAAAAAATAACTCATGTCACATATTTTCCTATATGCTCAATCGCTATTTTTTACTTTTCCTTGAACTTCTCGTTTTTATTTGAAATTGAACTAAGCAATTTTACTTCCTGATTAAAACAAAGCCATTACTAGCTATAGAGAGATTGATATGGAAATCTCTTGATTAGAGCTAAACGATAGAGGAGTGTCTTGTTTTAAAAAAGTATCTAGAATTGAAATCGTAAAGTCGCGATAAAGTGTATTGAATTCAAGAAAACTAACTTCTTTGTAAAGCAGATCTCCTCGAGGATCCATTTGAGTTAGGTTAAGGAATGTCGTCGGTTTGATAGGGAGATCCTCTCTTTGTTGTTGGATAACTTCACCTTCAAACTCATAAATTTGGCTGCCATCTGAAATAAGAAAAAAGTTGATTTCAAAACGCTCAATATCTTTTTGCAGTTCACTAATAAAACGAACAGCTAAGACATTTCCTTTTCCGATACTGATAAATTTTTTTTCAGGATTTTTTCGCCAGAGAATTTGATAGCTATTGTTAAAATTATAACGAATCTCTTCTCCATCCACAGGTTGAGGAAGATTAAAGGACTTAATTTCTTCAGGGTCTAGTGTTGTTTTTGTGGCTTTGATAAAAATAAAAAAAGTCCTTCCTTCATCGAGGTTTTTTACGTAAAGAATACCTTCTTTATCAGACCTCTTCTTATAAGAGATAGAAAATCGATAGGTTTCAAACTGATAAGTTCTTCCGTTAACTCGTTCTTGAATGGCAGCTTCATTTTTTAAGTTATTATAATCAATTTGAAGCTGGGTGAAGAATTGCTTTACATAATCATCATAGGAAATTCCCCAATCTTTCCGAATTTGAGAATAAGTAGGGAGGGCTAGAAGTAGAAGAAATAAGGCCTTACTCTTCATTTCTCTTATCTTGAATAATGATTCTTGAGGTGAGAATTGCATTGATGTATTCATCAATCTTTTGCAAGGCTAAGTCATTTTGACCTTGGTTGATTTGAGTTTTTAAAATAATCAACTCATTTAAAAATATCTGACTGGCTGCTGGGTTAGAAGCAACCTCTGTTACAGGGAATAAAAGTTTAATTCCATCTTTAACAATTTCTTTCACTTTCTTTATGGGGGCTAGTTCAGAGTTACTAAGTGGGTCTTGTAAGTTACCGATAAAATTAAGCGCTGAAATTTCAAGGTTGTTTTCAAAAAAGCGAGGGTGTTTCGTATTTTTGTTAACTTCATATTTTTTGACCTGGCCATCAATTAAGGAAGTCCAAGACTCACCGGAGATGCTGACTGTCTGCCGAAAGGGAAAAACAGTGAAGAAGTCTTTCTTTTCATTGGATCGTATCTCTAGAAATTTCGTATTTCCCCAAAAGTAAGATGAACCAGTAAATGAGATGAAGGGGGTATTGGTGCCGAGGTCGAGACGATAGCTTTCAAATTTGGGATTAATCAGGTCAATATTCCCTCTCAGAATATCCATAATGGAGTTTCTTTCTTGAAAGTCGTCACTCAGTCCTTCAAAGGTCTCTGAAAAAACTGTGATCCCATTGCAACCGAGGTATTCAAGACGAATTTTGTCATTGGTTTCACTGATATTAATAGTGAAAATGGTTTTATTTTCTTGGATATTTTGAGAACCACATTCTGATTTTTGAGTCGTGATGAAAACAATTCTTCGAGACGTCGTCTCATTTCTAAAATTACTGAAAATATCAGTCATTTTATCACTGATCTGTGATCGAATATCCCTTATCAAAAAAGACTTAGTAGGGATTTGAAACCCTCCAACTTGTGCGTAAGCATTGAGGTTTAATAGGAGAAATAAAACTAATCTGCTAATTGGAGCTCTCCATCGGCAATATTATAGTTTGCTCTTCTTTTAAACTTACAGACTTTTCCCTTTTCACCAATCTGGGCCTTGATGGAAAGATCTAGAAAGTCGTTTTTTTCTTTTTCAGGAGTGACCTTATAAACATTTTGAAATTTATAAGCAAAGTACTTGAGCTTGATATTATTTACTTTTTTACCACTCTTGTTACCCTTGCTAGAGACGACTAGGTTGATATATTGATCTTTATTTTTTTGGGTAAGAACATCAGGGGAAGCCTTTAAAAGTAACTTGGCAATACCGTAAGTATCTCTAACGACTTTGGTTTGAATACTGTTTTGAATTTTTTGGCAATCAGTTTCTCCTGATGGGAGTTCCGCGATTTGTTCATCTGAGAACTCTATCTTTTGAACAGTTTCGTATTTACCAAACTCTGATTCAATCGGATCATCGGCTCTGTAAACTGTAACAACGACGGCCAATTTTTTCTTAACCGATTTTGACTCTTGATCAATACTTAAAAGGTTATTGTCTTTACCTCTTGAGTATTCATTTACTTCTGCTGTTGCCAGGAACTGAGGGACTCCAAGAATAATCGTTTTGTTATAAGTTTCATTTCTAAAGTTAGAATATATTCCTTTTTCTTCATTATCCGGTCGGGTCCATTGGAAACTGAAGTAACTGAGGTCGACGAGCTTTGATTTAGGTCCACCCATGAGTCTAAACTTACCATTAATATCGACTCCTAATTGAACAATTTGAGGTTGGACTCTGTTAGGAGCAGAGATATCAACTTGAGCTAGATGAGAAGGATTGAAGTTCGCTCTATCAGCATGTTCAATTGTATAGGGTAGGTGAATTCGAAGTTTCCTCTTTTGGCGTCTTCTTCCAATTGATATGGAGAGGTTCTTCATCGAATTTCCAAGAACTGCACCAACTCCCGCTGTTCCTCCTGAAAGGAGAAGATTAAATCCTTTTTGACTTAATCCTTCGAGCTGAGATTCAGCTGACGGACTTTGGTCGTCTGTTTCTGCAGCATTATTCGCAGCTTCTTTAACATTCTTATTTATGTTTTGAATTCCTAGTTTGAATCCATTGATTTCTTCTTCAGAGAGGACATAGAAATCTACTTTAATCTTTAAGCTTGGCAGTCTTTTTATAATTTCTTTGTTGCTATCCCAGATTGGGATTCTGGCTTTAATTCCATCAGCAATAGATTTGTCTGTTGTTCGAATATAAATCGAGTTGTTCGTTTCATTTTGTCTTATGTCTAAAGTGTCATTGTCCATAAACTCTTGGTTATATTCATCCAAGATAAATTGAAAAAGTTCTGGGCGAGTCACTTGTTGAGGAGAGTACCGGCAGGTCCAAGTTGGAGTCTCTCTATAGAGGTCACTTCCATTAGGTCCCTCGCCATTAAAACAACGAGACATAGGGTCTTGTTGAGCAAGTGCTAAAGTTACTAATTGGAAACTAATTAGGGCGATGAGTCTTTTCATTTTTCCTCTAGGTATCAATTTATGCAAAAATAATGATTTACGGGCATTTCTTAGCATGCACAGAAGCAATTGAGCAATTTATGACACCTCTCGTAAGAAAAGATTACTCTAGTCGCATTGAACCCAAGGTGTTACAACCACCAAGACATTTAATATTAACTTGCTCCTAGACACTTACGAGCTGGGGGCCAATAGACCAGGAGTTAATCTATGATCTATGAAACGGCATTTGTCGTGAAGCACGGCATTTCTGAGGACAACCTCAACAAAGTTAAATCCATTCTTACTGACGCTATTAAGGCAGCGGGCGGAGAGACACTCGTCAATGACGATTGGGGTCTTCGAACTTTCGCTCAGCCAACTGAAAAAGGTGAGACGAAAGGTCATTACCTTTACGCCATCTATAAAGCGCCAGGAACTGTGGTCAACGAAATCGAAAGACGTTTGAAAATTTCTGAGAACGTTTTGAAGTGGCTTGTTGTTAAACTTGGTGACGATAGTGACCAAGAGAAAGTGGTTAAAGGATACAAAAATCCTAATCACGAAGCTGTAACAGATAAGAAAGAAGCTCTTAAGCTTGAGAAAGAAAAGAAAATTCTTTCAAAAAGAAAGTCTTGTTACTTCACACTTAACAAAACTGAACCTGATTGGAAAAACCCTAAAACTTATAACTGGTTTGTTAATGAGTTTGGAAAAATTTCTCCAGGAAGAATCACAGGACTTCGTCCACGTTATCAACGTCGAGTGACTAAAGCGATTAAACGTGGAAGAGCTATGGGAATGATCAGTTACCTCTCAAGTGATATCTCTGAGAGAGTTCAGTAGGTTTAAGGAAGACGATGACGACTCAACAAACAATGGGAGGATGGAATTCTAAACCCGGTATGGGGAAGTTTTTCATGCTTTTTACCGCTTCATTAGCACTTGCGATTAGCAAGTTCATGGTGGTATTTGCTCCCATTCCTATTGTCATTGGGATTTTAATTTATGGACGGCTAAAAGGTTACTTGGGAATCCTTGGAACGTTGGCAGCTGCCTTTATGATTAGCCCTTTGAGTCCCTATTTTGCAGGGGTTGAGTTGAGTTATATTGTCGCGACTATTTTAGCATTCTTTATTTCAGAATCTTTTTTAAGAAAGTTTCACCCAATGAAGGCCGTGATTGTAAGTGGTTGTACCCTTATCGCCCTTTCATTCGGACTTGTCGCTCATCAAATGAGCCAAGGGTTTTCTCCTAAGCAATTCACAATTCAAAAGCTAGAAGAAAGCAAAGAAGCCCTTGAGAAAGAAAAAGAA
>JAUHYH010000109.1 GCA_030426585.1 Bacteriovoracia bacterium | reverse complement strand
CTCTCCTAAAACAATTGAAGCGAGTAAAATGGCGACAAGAGGCTGAAGCTTTTGAAGAAGGATTACAAAGGAAGGGTTCAAAATTTCAAAAGACTTTGTAAAAGCTAATGTTGCAAGCGCTGACCCCAAACCACCAATAACCAGAAAAGGTCCAAGATAAGCCAACCTGAAAAGCCCCCTAAACTTCTTACGATAAAAAACCGTCAACATCCCAAGACCAAAGAAATGTTCAAACGCAACAATCGTTAAACTCGAATGCCCTGCTTCCATTAAAGGATAGCGAATCAAGGCATCAAAGGCCCAAAGCAGACAAGCAATAACGATCAAAGATGATTTCACAGAATATTTCCTAAAAAGCTTTGAAAGGTTTCTTGTGCTTTATTAGAGACGAGTTGTTTTTTAATTTTCTTTCGATCTTTGCTTTTTCTTTGTTCTCTATTGAGTTCAATACTGGGAAGCAACCCAAAGTTCACATTACTAGGAACCGGCTTTACTGAAGTCATGAGGTATTCAATCAAGGCCCCGATTGCGGTTTCTTTGGGCCAACTTACAGATTCTTTGTCCGAAATTTTTCTAAAAATCTGAGAAGCAACATAGAGCCCAATCGCTGCACTCTCCGTATAACCTTCAACCCCTGCAATCTGACCTGCAAAATGAATGGTTGGCTTTACTTTCATACTGAGATCTCTATTCAGGAGTTTAGCTGAGTTGAGATAAGTATTTCGATGAACAGATCCCAGGTGAAGGAAGTTCGCATTCTTAAACCCTGGAAGTGTTCGAAAGATCCGAACTTGTTCCTTGTAAGTCAGTCGATTTTGAAATCCCACCATATTAAAAGCAGAACCAAGAAGGTTTTCTTTTCTTAACTGAATAACAGCGTAAGAACGTTTCTCCCCTTTTCTTTCAAGACCAATGGGTTTCATACAAGAAAACCGAAGGGTCTCAGGTCCTCGACTGGCCATCACGTCAATCGGAAGGCAACTTTCAAAAAAATTCTCCTTCTCAAAGTTTTGAGCGGGAACTTTATCTGCCTTGAGAACATCATCAACAAATTGATAATACTGTTCTTCATTAAGAGGAATATTGAGATAGTCTCCAGGTCCCTCATGCTTTTGATGCCGGTCCATAAAATACAGCTCATCATAATCTAAGCTTTCAGCATCCACCACAGGGGCAATAGCATCATAAAAATAGAGATCATCATCAGTAACCGATTGAACAATCCACTCTTCTAGTGGCTTCAAAGTTAAGGGACCTGAAGAAATAATCACATGAGAAGCTTGATGTTTTTCTTGAAGAACTTCTGGGTTCGATACAATCTCTGAAACATAAGTAATGTTGGGATGATTTTTAAGCTTATCAGTTACTCCCATGGCAAACTGATCTCGATCAACTGCCAAAGCATCACCAGCTGGGACAGCGGCTTTCCTTGCTTCACTTAAAATAAGAGAGCCAAGCGCATCCATTTCAAGCTTAAGAAGTCCATGGGCTGAAGTTGTTGCAGTCGATTTGAGGGAATTGGTGCAGACAAGCTCAGCTAAATGATTGGTTTTCTGAGCTGGAGTTTTTTCGATTTCTTTACTTTCGTAGAGAAAAACCTTTACCCCTTTCTCCGCAAGATAAAAGGCAGCATCTGACCCCGCCAGCCCCGCTCCAACAATAACAACACTTCGCGATATATTCATGGAATTTTAACCCTTTATAGTGTATTGGTTGTATGTAGCGAGGATAGGAAACAGAGTCAAGAATCATGGGAAACAATATAAAAATTCACCAACACTCACAAAATCTCTGCGATTTTCCTGGGATCAGAAAGTTGGTCACAAATGAGCTCAAGAATCCTGCTGAAAGCCCTACTCTTCATGTTTTCCCTGAATTATTCCTTTGTGGTTACCCTGTTCAGGACCTTTGCCTGCAAAACTCGTTTATCGATGAATATCTCAGTCATTTAGAGCTTCTTAACCAAGCCTTTCTTGGGGCCCCTAAAAGTGAAGACCTCTACCTGCTTGGGGGTCTCGCTTATGAATTCTCTAAGACGGGAATCCCTTCAAGTATTGAAAATGTTATTTGGCTGGGAAAACCAGGGCAAAAACTCGAAAAAATCTACTCTAAGATGCAGCTTCCTAACTACGATATCTTCGATGAACGAAAATACTTCACTCCAGGGAAAAAGTCGGCAACCATCCACTGGCAGGGGAATCAAATCGGTCTTTTGATCTGCGAAGATATGTGGCCCTCAGTTCACTATTCAAAAAACCCGCTTGATCTATTAAGTGAGGAGAAAGAACCTTTTGACTTGATCGTGAACATGAGTGCCAGCCCCTATAACGTCCGGAAGCTCGCGAGCCGAAAAGCGAGAGCGCGAACGACTTCCCACCTTCTAAAAGCTCCGTTAGTTTATGTAAACCTTGTCGCTGAAGAGGATGAAATCCTCTTTGATGGAGCAAGTTTTGTTCTCAATGGCGATGATGAAATTTATCAAGCCGCTCAATTTGCTCCTGAAACTAAGGTTATTTCATTTGAAGACATCAAACGGAAACGTTACCAAACCATCACTTTAAATCTTCAACACTCATGGGAAGATCTTTTTGCCCCGCAACTCACAACTGGTAAAGAACCTCGACTTCTGCCGCTCGAAGACACGGATCATGAAGAGCTGATCCAAGCTCTAACTTTTGGTATTCAGGAATATGCGAGAAAAAATGGTTTCCAACATTTTCTGGTCGCCCTCTCTGGGGGGATCGATTCAGCCTTAACGCTTGCCCTTTTAAAACTTTCTCTAAAAGAAGGGCAGACCATAGAAGCTCTCTATATGCCCAGTCAATATTCAGCCACCGAGAGTTATGATTACTCGGAGGAGCTCTGTAAGAATTTAGAAATCCCTCTGAAAAATGTCTCAATTAAGTTTCTTCACTCAATGGTCAGGAATACCTTTCATATGAACTTCTCGGAAGACTTTGAAGGGATTGCTGATGAGAATATTCAGTCTCGCTTGAGAGGGGCCCTGCTGATGGCCAGGTCTAACCAAACAGGCCGTATGGTTATCAATACTTCAAACAAGTCTGAAATCGCAGTGGGATACTCAACTTTATATGGCGATAGTGTTGGCGCAGTTTCACTTATTGGCGACCTTTATAAAACTGAGGTCTTTTCACTCGCTCACTACTTAAATGAGACGAGAAATGGCCTTATCCCTCAGGGAATCATTGACCGTAAACCTAGTGCTGAATTAAGAGAGAATCAATTTGATACCGATAGCCTTCCTCCTTACCCTATTCTCGATACAATTCTAGAATGCCTTTTAAGTTATCGATACTCTAAAGATGATTTAGTTAAAATGAAGCTTCCTGAAGAAGATATTAATAAAACTTTAAAACTCTACACCGGTTCCGAGTATAAAAGGCGACAATTTTGCCCTATAATCAAGGTCAAAACAAAAAGCTTCGGTTTCGGTTATCGAGTGCCGATAAATAAAGATAACAAATTTTATTTCAATTAATCCCGGAGGGGTCCATGTCTAATCAATTCAAACAAAAAATTAAAAAAATCCAAAAAGAGATCAACACTTTCTTTAGCCAGGGGAATATTGATTCGCTCATTAAGAATGTCGAAGGGATTCTTAAAGAGGCTCAAAAAGACATCAATAATTTCGTAGAAAAGGACATCAAAGACCTTAAGAAGAACTTTGAAAAAGAAAGAAAGAACATCGAAAAGATGATTGATAAAAAGTTCAAAAGCGAAATTGCAACGGCAAAGAAATTCATGAAAGAAGCCAAGTCTGACCTCGCTAAGATGCAAAAGAAATTTGAAGACTTAGCCCAAGCAAAGAAGAAATCAACTAAGAAAAAGAAAAAAACTGTAAAGAAAAAGACTACAAAAAAGAAAACAACTAAGAAGAAAACTACAAAGAAAAAATCTACGAAAAAGAAGGCTACTAAGAAAAAAGCCACTAAAAAGAAAACAACAAAAAAGAAGAAATAGTTCTTATACAAGGCTTGTGTTTAAGACGTGTCTTAAGCATAAGCCTTGATCTTTTCACAAAATCCTTTAAATTTAACCTATGAAAGTACTCGTTTTTGGAGCGACAGGATTCATTGGGCAGAAACTCGTTCACCAACTCTTCATCAAGGGTCATGAGATCAATATAGTCACCAGGAACTCTCAGAAGGCCAGCGAACTTCTTTCTTACCCCTTTGGCTTTTACCAATGGTCAAATACCAATGAACTCCCTCCTCTTGAAGCTTTTGAAGGTGTCGATGCAATCATTAACCTAGCCGGTGAGTCTGTCATTGGTCGTTGGACCAAAGAGAAGAAAGAAAAACTAAAATCTTCCCGGATCGAATTTGCTCAAAAAATATTTGAAAGGGTTCAAGACCTTAAGCAAAAACCAAAGCATTATATTAGTGCCTCAGCAATTGGGTACTATGGAGATCGAAAAGATGAGATCCTTGAAGAGAGCTCAAAACGAGGTAAAGGCTTTATGCCTGAACTTTGTGAAGCTTGGGAACAAGCTGCACACCAGTTCGAAAAAATCGGTTTAAAAACCTCATGCCTCAGAATTGGCATTGTTTTAGGGATTGAACATGGGGCGCTTAAGCAGATGCTGACCCCTTTTAGCCTCGGACTAGGAGGTCCCCTTGGTAAGGGAAAACAATGGATGAGTTGGATTCATATAGATGACCTCGTTAACCAATTTATCTTCATACTTGAAAAAAGATTAGAGGGTATATTTAATGGGACAGCTCCAAATCCTGTTAGAAATAAGCAATTCTCAAAAACCCTTGGAAAAACACTTAGCCGCCCTGCCCTCTTGCCCGCACCAGGTTTTGCCATAAAACTTCTTTTTGGTGAGATGAGTGAGATTGTTTTATCGTCACAAAGGATTGTTCCTGATCAATTTTTAAAAGCGGGTTTTAGTTTTCGATATACAAGTTTATCTGAGGCCCTCTACAATCTTTTAAGACCTTATAAAAATGAATTCACCTATTCTTTAACAACCTACCAATGGTTTCCTATGAGTAAGGAAGAGCTCTTTAGGTTCTTTAGTGATGCCTATAACCTAGAAGCGATAACTCCCCCTTGGCTTAATTTTGAAATTTTAAAAGTTTCTACTGATGAAATTGGTGATGGAACTCTACTGGATTACAAGATCAAGCTTCATGGGCTGCCCATCAAATGGAAGACAAAGATCATCGATTGGTCACCTCCTCAAAAGTTTGTTGATAATCAACTCAATGGCCCCTATAAGCTCTGGCACCACACTCATTATTTTGAGGAGATCCAAGGAGGGGTCCTCATGACTGATAGAGTGCTTTATCAGATCCCCTTTTCCATCATTGGAAACTTTGCAAATGTCTTTATGGTTGAAAAAGATGTTCAAAAAATCTTCCACTTTAGAAAAACAGAGATTGCTAAGTTACTGAAATCCTAACCAAGAATTACTCAAATGAGTTCGCTTTTCAGGCAGGAAAACAATCCCGAGATGATGAGGTGTACGCTTTGGTACTTCGCAATCATCGAAAGGTTAAGTTTAACGAACCTGAAAAGCGAAATAAGAAGAGTATAAAAACTACAGGTCTAAGGTGCGTCACAGTGATTTATTGGCAATCCGCCCCTTTTTAGTCTACATATAGGCTATGAAAACATTGTTCACGATTCTTTTAACGATTTTGCTGACTTCATGCAGCATGGACAAAAGTGCTGAACGCATGGCGGATAATACTGATGCCATTAACCGAACTGCTGAAAAAATCTCTGACCAAACAGTTGTCGCCAATAAACAAATCGAAAGACTGGAATCTCATATTGAAATTTTAAAAGATGCGATAAGTGCGATAAGGCTTGCCTTTGACCTTCTTGTGGTTGAGTTCAAAAACTTGAATGGCAATGTTGAAGTTCTCAAAGAAATCCAGCCTTTGATTGATAAGTTTGAAGAATTTCTTGAAGAAGAGGAAGACAAAGAGATTGAAGAAGATCCTTTTGACTTTGGTGACATCGAAGAACCTGTTGTTGGGATCGACCCTTTTGAAAAAATGCGAAGTCTTGAGGTACAAGTTCAAACTCTTGATAAAAGTAACCCAAAAGAAAAATTACTAATTGATGAAATCAATAGAAAAATGAATGAAACAGCTGATTTCATTGAGAAGTCACTTAATACAAGAGAATAATGAAATACCTACTGTTTTTGTTGCTACCTAATCTCATATTTGCAAAGTCTATCGTTGTTGAAGACAACCTTCTTCAATGTAGCAATCGACTTCCTGAAAATATCTTTGAGAGCGTGAAAGACCTTTCTAAACTTCATACTGTTGATAATATCTCCTCTGGTGAAAGAAATAAGATGAAGCTTCTAGGGATTACTCTTCTCGATATGACTCAATCCAAGCAAAGAGTCTCTACTTCTGAAAGACCTGGATCCCTTACAAATATTGATCTTCTCATTGTTTTAAGACCCCTTCCTAAAAAAGTAGAACTTCCAAGAGAACTTCTTCCACGCTTCATTATTCAATGCTCTACGTTTCAAGAAGGAGAAATTTCTTCTTTAAAATGTGATCAAATTAGCCCTGAAAGGGCCTTTGGGATTAACAAATTTAAGATGACTATGGCGATTCGAAAGCATCCAGAAGCTGATCGTAGCTGTCCTACTCAAGTTGGAATCAACTATTATGTGGAAATTGATGATGACCATTTCAAAATGATAAAAGAAAAATCCTTTGACCTCTTAGGGACAAACGCTTTTATCAAACTGATTGCAAACTTATTTGCTGATCCAAAACTCTTTTTCAAAACTTATTGGGAAGGGTTCTATGACCATTGGGTCACTTCTTTAGATTAGACCTCAATGCAACTAATAACTGATCTACTTTAGCTTTTTTACAAGAGCCACCCATAAGACCAATTCTCCAGATCTTACCGGCAAAATCCCCAAGCCCACCACCGACTTCAATATTATAATCATTCAAAAGCCTTGAACGAAGTTCCGCTTCATCTTGATTCCCTGGAACAAAAACAGCGTTTAGTTGTGGCAGTCGATAGTTTTCTTCAACCAGATATTCGAAACCAATATCGACCAGACCATCTCTAAGGTATTCGTGGTTTTCTTGATGCCTTTGCCAAGAATTTTCAAGCCCCTCTCCTTTAAGAAGTGTAAGAGCATGATGAAGAGCATAGAGAGAGTTAACAGGGGCAGTATGGTGATAAGACCTTTTAGCCTTTGAATCCCAATAATCCATCACAAGGTTTAAATCAAGGAACCAAGATTGGACTTTTGTTTTCCTCGATTTAATTTTTTGGATCGCCCGATCACTAAAAGTGACAGGAGACAATCCCGGAACACAGGACAAACATTTTTGAGTTCCTGAATAAGCCGCATCCACTCCCCACTCATCAATTAGAACCGGAGTTCCCCCAAGTGAGGTCACACAATCCATAATACTTAGAACATCATGCTCTTGAGCAATTCGACATATCTCTTTAGCATCGGACTGAACACCTGTTGAAGTTTCAGCATGAACAAAAGCTAGCGCTTTAAACTTTTTATTCTTTTTTAAAGCTGCTTCAACTTTCTTAGGGTCAACGGGCTTGCCCCAAGGGAATTCTATCACGGTAGGTTTCGCCTTTACTCGCTCTGCATTTTCAAGCATTCGCATACCGAAAACACCATTAATACAAATCAAGACTTCATCATTCGGTTCAAGTAGATTCACAAAACAACTCTCCATCCCTGCAGAACCCGGAGCACTTACAGGAAAAGTGAGAGAGTTCTTCGTCTGAAAAGCATAACGGAGATTTTCTTTGATCTCATCCATCAGTTTAACAAACTCGGGATCAAGATGACCGATAATCGGCTGACTTAACGCCTTATAAACCGATTCTTCCATATCTGAAGGTCCAGGCCCCATGAGGAGCCTGGTAGGTATATTAAACATTATGCTCTAGCACCGTTAGTGAATTGAGCTTCTTCCGTTGACCCTTTAAGAGCAAGTGTTGAAGAAGTTCCCCCAGAGATTGTTTGGTTAACTCTATCAAAGTAACCTGTTCCCACTTCTCTTTGGTGCTTCGTGGCCGTATAACCTTGAGCTTCTTTAGCAAATTCTGCTTCTTGAAGTTCTGAATAAGCTTCCATCCCTCTTTCTTTATATTCCAGCGCAAGATCAAACATGCTGTAGTTAAGAGCATGAAAGCCAGCAAGGGTTACGAACTGAAACTTATATCCCATCGCTCCAAGTTCTCTTTGAAACTTCGCAATTGATTGAGCATCAAGATTTTTTCTCCAGTTAAATGAGGGAGAGCAGTTATAAGCAAGCATCTTATTTGGAAATTTCGCTCGAACGGCCTCAGCAAACTTCTTAGCATCTCCAAGATTAGGATTACTTGTTTCACACCAAACAAGGTCAGCATAAGGAGCATAAGAAAGCGCTCTATCAATTGCTGTATCAAATCCATTTTTAATTTTAAAAAATCCTTCTGCTGTTCTTTCACCCGTTAAGAATTTATGATCTCTTTCATCAATATCAGAAGTCAGCAACTGAGCGGCTTCCGCATCTGTTCTTGCAACAATAATTGAAGGAACATTCATCACGTCCGCAGCGAGCCGAGCTGCTTTGAGCGTGCGGACATGCTGGGCCGTGGGGATCAACACCTTTCCACCCATGTGACCGCACTTCTTCTCTGACGAGAGCTGGTCCTCGAGATGGACGGCGGCCG
>JAUHYH010000108.1 GCA_030426585.1 Bacteriovoracia bacterium | reverse complement strand
TGGCAAGTAGAAAGGAAAAAGGATGGCTAATCAAAAATTTATTAATTCTTTAAAAAAAGAAGCGCAAAATGTGCCTCCCATATGGATGATGAGACAAGCCGGACGTTATCATCCCCCTTATCAGGAAAAACGCAAAAGCTATAGCTTTATAGATCTTTGTAAAAAACCTCAGTTAGCGGCTCAGGTGGCATTGGATCCTGTTGAAGATTTTGACTTTGATGTTTCTATTTTGTTTAGTGACCTTCTTTTTCCTTTAGAGCAACTCAGCATGGGACTGAGCTATAAAAGTGGTCCCCCCACTTTAGAATTCCAGCTTCAATCGCACGACGATTTCAAAAAACTAAAGGTCATCGAATCTTCCGAGACCTTTTATGACTTTCAAGCTAATACATTGAAGTTTTTAATAGAAAAGCTTCCAAAAGATAAAACTTTGCTCGGTTTTGTTGGGGCCCCTTTTACCCTTTATACCTATGCCACAGAAGGAGCTCACAAGGGAAATCTAGTGAGTTCGAAACAAGGACTCTACGATGGGCGCTTCCAAAAGTTCAATGAGATTCTCCTGCCTGAGCTTCTTATGAATATTAAGGTCCAACTCAATGCAGGAGCCGATGCGATTTGTCTTTTTGATACCGCTGTCGGAGAACTTTGTTTTAAAGATTTCAAACAATTCATTGTCCCCGTCATGCGAGATATTTTTAAAAATATAAAATCACAATTTCCTGATAAGAAAATTATTTATTACTCAAAGTTAACACATCTTGAGTATTTAAAAGAAATTCAAAGTGACGAACTCGACGTACTTGGAATCGACTGGCGAATGAATCTAGTTTCAGCTCTTAAGGAGCTTGGAAACGATTATTATATTCAAGGAAATATTGATCCTGTGTGGTTACACCTTTCTAACAATGATCTTCTCAAAAATTTAGAAATTCTTAAGAAGCAAGTCACAGAGTCTGGAGTCGATCTCAATCGCTGGATTGCAGGCCTTGGTCACGGAGTTCTTATTGAAACGCCTGAAGAAAATGTTCGTAGTGCTGTAAAGTTTTTTCAAGAGATTTCTTATTAATTAATATCGTTCAAGAGAACATACTCATCATCAATTGATGAGCCATAATTAATAAAATTATTGAGCATACTCTTTTTGTATGTTTCATCGATCTTTTCATAAATTTTTTGATATTCAAAATTAGCTTCTATCAAAGCCTTATGAAAACCTTCATTACCAAAAAATCCTAATAAGTGAAGTGTTGAAAGAATCAACCAATCAATTCTTAAACTCTTAGAGGTTCTAAGTTTTAAGTATTCTAAAGTCCCCAAAGTTTCTTTAACCAGATTGATATCAGTTTTTCCCATTCTTCGGGCGAGGTCAAACTCCGCCATTCTCAAATAAAAACCTAGAAGAAACAATCTAGAGTTCCCACTCGTCCCGTAGTCATAAAAAGCCTCTTCCATACTAAGAATGTCTTTAAGGAAATAATTGTCTTCATGGCGAACTTCATAGTTCCCAAATTCAAACTTATTAAGATAAAGAATGGCCATTTTGTCTCTTATTAACTTCCAACCATAAGATTTAATCATAGAGTTCATACTATGATTTTCATTCGACTCCCGACTGCCCTGCTCAACTAAGACCCGAATTGCTGAGTTTTGTCTTAAAAACTTTTCAATTCTCTTATCTTGGCTATTTCCTTCTCGAAAGTCGTCTTTCAGAAGCTCCACAAAGCCCATGGGAAGTTTTAAGAATGGGAAATTAATCATCATATTAGCTAACTCTTGTTCAGAATACCCTTCTATAATACCATAAAGAAGTATGAGAAACATTCCCTACATTCAAGAAATCATCGTCACTGAAGACAATCTTCCGTCTATCAAGAAGGTTCTGCAGGAAGTTGATAACCGTTATAACCCTTACCTTATTAATGTACTTGAGCTCGACGGTCCACTACCTGTTATGAGTTCAATTCAAAAATACCTAGAATTAAAAATAAGTGACTTTAATTTTCCTTACCCTATTTATTTTTTATCTAAACAAGTTTTAAAGGGATCTCCTATTACTACCTTTCAAAGGCAAATTGATATTCCGAAGTTTTATTTCCGTAAAGAAAAGCGACCTACACGTATCCATACTCAAATTTCTCGATTAAATATTTCGGCGGAAAAAAAACTTGAATACGATAATAGAGAGGAAAGTTATAAGAAGGTTCAAAAGTATGCACGAGATAACAAAGAAATCCATCTTTTGAATTTAAAAAATCAGTATTACCAAAAACTCCTAAAAAACACAAAGACAGCAAATGCCCAAAAAAGATCCAAAACAGAGTCTGCTTGATTATTTAGAGCCGGACAAAAAGAAGGAAGAAGTAAACCCTCTCGCAGGGTTTGAAGACTTTATTCAGTCTCATAATATTCATATCCATAAAAATAATAATATGGATAAGAGTGACGAAGGCCGTATTCAGTCATTTCTTGTTAATAATTACCAAAGGATCACAAAGCTTTCTGAGCTCTTTCAACAAAAGCTTCTTATGCTTGAAAAATTCGATCAAGCCGAGCAAATCATAAAAGACCTTGAGATTGAGAATGAAGTTTATCTTGAGAAGATAATTAAAAAAAACTTATCTGTTGATTCATTATTAAATCGTTCGATTACTGCTATCTTTAATGCCCATTTCAAAGAAATTGACTAAGCTTTTAAAAGCACACCTGAAAGAAACTTGGAATCAACAGCTTCTCGGTTTTCAGAGCGTAAATACTCAAAGTTTTCTACCAAGATATCTTTAAACCACAATGAAAAATTATTGATACTGTCGAGGCCATATTTTGCAAAAAATTTATTTATAAAATCAGATAAATCTTCTGAAAGATAGACTTGATCAAAAAACTTCCAAAAACTTTTTAAAGTGACAGCATAACCTTTTGAATCAAGGTTCAAACTATCACGAATAAACTGAGTTAAAATAAGTGTTTCAAAATCAAAGTCTTCAATATTCATATTGAGTAAAGATATTTTTTTCTTTGAAGCTCGGATTTCTGCCACCGTTTTATAAAACTCTTTAATAATCGGCATTGAACTTACTAAAAGATTTTTTCTAATAAGAAGCTCTTGATAAGTTTCATAATCCTCGACTGAAGCTGAGTTCTTTCCTCGTTTTAGAAGAAAATTATTATCAAAAATATCTTCAACAAAAACTGTCCAGTGATCACCAAGAAAAAGAGGATTTATCTTATGCCCAAATTCCTCTAATTCTTTCTTAAGATCTTTCCTAACGAGCATCAATAAAGAGTTACCAATTCGATAAAGGTCATAAAAATTAAAAGACTCTAAGACCGAATCATCTTTAAACTTATCTTTATAATTATACTGAAGGTAACTCAGACCTAAGCTTACTCTTTGGCGACAACGATCACCAAGCTCATTGAACTGAACTTTCTCAGATCTAAAGGCATCATTTAGTATTAACTGAGCATTAACTAGACATGAAAAATTATAAAGCAAGTATTGGTGTGTTGCAGGGTCGGTAATCTTCTCAAGTTCTTCAAAAATTGATCCCAGTCTATTATGAAATGGAATAACAACTTTATTATAGTGACCTAAATTGGGAGTAGCTTTACTCTCAGAAACTTTATACTTAGATTTAATCTTTTTATTGATAAAACTTTCCAGAGACTTAAAAGTAAAAATACTTTTTAATTCAAGCGCCTCATAATAATCAATATGACCAATCTCACGAAGACGTTCTCTTTTATTAATATAACTTTCTTCTTGAAGTCCTAAAAAACTCTCCGGGATGAGACTTATCAAGAGGTCTCTCGCCATCTCCACTCCATAATGAGCATAGAAATGCTTTAAAAGAGATTTAATCTCTTGAACATAAGTGAAATTTTTATCAAATTCTAAAATAAACTGATCATCATCTGTAATAAAAAAATTGTCATGTTCCGGATAGATCGGATCCTCTTGATCAAATAGCGTTATGACAAAACGCCCTTTAAGGTAAACCAAAAAGTCTTTGGCGGTCACAAGATCCTTGATAACTTTAAAGTCTTGAGTTCTAAAGATATAGACACACCACTTATCAAACTCAATGACGTCCATTTGATCACGGCTCCAAGTCTCTAAGTCACGAAGTGTTTGTCTTTGCTTTTGATTTAAATGAGGGAGGGCCTCAATAAGTTGATCACTTGTCCCCTCTTTTAATGAAAAGTATAAGGGCCAAATGGGAAGGTTCTCTAAATTTGCTGAGTCCTGAATCAAAGATTCTAGGTCTTTAAAATTCCTATAGTTGAGAGACTCTTCTAAGAAGGCCTTAAGAACATTTTCCTTTTTTGTCATGGAATGTCATTTATCTCGAAGGTAAGCAATAGTAAAGGGGCTATTCTTTGCTTTTTGGGTCTGATGTTTCAGAATCACCCAAAATTTCGCCAAGAACGGAACGTTCTTGATCGCTAAAACTAAAAGCACCAGTTCTCAAAATCGTTCTCAGCTTCTCTTGAGTGGCGGGATCACTTGGGTCATTAGGACCGACATCACTAATCACTGTCTTTTCTTTGTCTCTCACTGTCACTCTAGGAGAAAGCTCCACCTTATCTTTAACGGGCTCTGTTTTTTCTGGCTTCTCAGGTGCCTTCGCTTGGTCCCTTAGCTTCTTTTCATGATTTCGCTTAGCTCTAATGATTTCGAGCTTTCGATGGGCGTTCTGCTTCTTAGGAGCTTCTTGAGTTTGTGTGTTCTTTTGTGAAACCCTCATAAAGCTAGTTTAAAGGCATATAGTGCAACTTGTTAGCTGGAAACAAATTCCATGCCAGGCATAGCCTCCTAACTATTTGATTTTACAAGGTTATTTAGGTATGGTTCAAGATTATGATATTTTATGTTATAATCAAGAAAACAAAGGGTTATGACGATAAAGTCATGGTCCTTAATAGTAACCCCATCAAGGAGTGGCGTATTAACGACTTTAAATTTTAAAGGTTCAAGTTAAGCCCTCTGACATAAGTGTCCTTGAGTTCTTAGCTTGATTTCGCTAAAACGAGAGGAACTTATGAGTAATATCAAATCATCGACATTCGACAAATTGGAGCAATCACTCTTTTGGAAGAAAGATCGTTCAAACGTGTCTGAATCAGTTAAGCCTTTTAAGCTTAAGCCCATGAATTCTTTAAATAGAATGAAAAGCTTCAAGCCTAAAAAGCAAATCGATAAATTAAAACAAGATTAAGAACAATTCTTTCAAATTTTGATTGGATTCTAGCTGGTAATTAGCGAAAGGCTAAGACTTAGGCCTTGTGACTACTTTAAGCAACGACGAAGAAAATTGAAATTTGGAAGAATTAAGAGCGTCCGTCGACAGGTTTATAGCCTGCCTTTTTCAGCTGGAAAATCAAACCAATGTTTGAAAATAAACTAAGACCAGGTGTCTTGAATTGAATCCCCATTCCCATTGAATCATGGAAGGGATGAACACTCATAACAGTCCCCGTAAAAAGGTAATCTTTGGCCAGAAGCTGAAACCCTACTTGGACTTTATCACCTTTCTTATAATGATCACCTTTGATGAAAGCTCCGCTCTGTGAAATATTGAGAACCTTCGTATCAAAAGCTTCAGTTCCAACTTCCCCGTTATCTTTAATTCCATGACACTTACAAGGAAAATCTACCATGTAACGAGTTTTGCTCTCCCACCACCTAATCGTTGCATCAAAGAATGGTTTACGGTTCTGTGGGTGTAAAAGATAAAGCAGAACAAAGAGGTTAACAACAACGAATCCCCAAATGAGAAGGATTGGTTCTTTCGTAAAGTATGGCCATGAATAAGGTTCAAAAGTAAGAATTTTAAGGAGTCCATATATTTGGATTAAAACAAGAAAAATATAAGAAAATCTTCTAATTTTAAAAAGAGCAACTCCCGCCAATGGGAACAAAAGAAAGTATTCCCCTACTTGAAAAATATTTTTCCAACCAAGAATTGTGTTTAAAAGCAAAGAAATTGAAAAACCTGTAACGATCTTAAGATGAATAATCTTTATAAGTGGTTCCAATAAAAAAAGAACCGAAAGAACCGTATAGCCTAAAGGGCGTTTCTTGATACCAAATTTTCTTGCGTTCATATTCATTATTTTGAAGCAAGAGAGAGAAGAATGCTAGAAAAAAATTAGACGTTCGCCATTAACCGAGAAAGTTAATCCAGTTTAGTCATTCCAAATAGGGTCTGTTGGAGTCGGTCTATCACTCAAATCAACAATTAATCCCTTATTCTTATGGTCGTTAAAGTTGAGAATTTTAAATGGTAATGACCCTTTATATTTCTTTTTTCTTAATTTTCTATGAACCTTTTTTACCCAACGATGCATGACTCCTGGGTCCCAAGCTTCGAGCGTTAAATCAGTTTCTTCTGTTTCCCATTTCTTTCCAAAACTCGTAAGCACGCCTACAAAATCAACTTCGTTATTAGTCATTGGTGGACCTACGAGATCATAGGGAGGAGTAATTTTAAAAGACCACGCCTTTTTAAATTCTTCATCAAGAACTCCTGCAACATCCAAAAGGCTCGTTGCATATTCAGCACAACCAGAGCCCTCTCCATTCCTCGGAACAGCGTTGAATCCCGCGTATAACTTGTCATAACCTTTTTCTAACCAGCCTTCGTAAAATTCTGCAACCCTTAAACAAGAAGCTTCGCTAACTTTTACAGATAAGCGGTTCAGCCTACGTTTTCCCTTGAAATATTCAATTGAATCAACGATTTCTTGTTCTCTTTGAAGTCGACCTTTTTGAAGATAATAAAGAATCCCAAGACCTATTTTCTCTTGGAATAGAAGTTTATTAGCTTCGTTATCATCGGCAGTAGTCATTCCTCCATAAAGATGAATAGGAGAATCACTGTCGGCTTGGCATTTTATTTCTGCATAAACGTGTGAAATGGGATGTCGGTATTTATCGTTTCGAACCGGAACAATACTATTGATCGCGGTACTCAAAGCTAAGCTCTGAGGAGACTTCCATCTTATTTTTAAAGGTGATTTAATAAAGTATAAATTAATGTAATTTGAGGCAAAAGCTGATGAGCTCAATAGCGCTATCATTATTCCAATGACTTTCATACAGAACATCCTTGATCCGTTTTTAATCTTCTGACTATATTCTATTTTCTGAAATTAAATGTGTAAAAAAAAATTAAGACTGAAAGGATTTATTTGTAATTCGGAGCACCGATGTCAATTAAGATATTATGAGGGTGATTTTCATGGATCGAGTTTGAAGAAATCCTAATAAATTCAGCTTGGGATCTTAAGGTTATCAAATCAGGAGCCCCAAGATATCCCATACCCGAGCGCAAGCCTCCGACAAGTTGATATAATGTCTCACTCACAGGACCTTTCATGGGAACAAGTCCCTCAATACCTTCAGGAACTAATTTCTTTTTCTCTTGAATATTACCTTGTCCGTATCGGTCTTTAGAACCTTCACTCATGGCCGTAAGAGAGCCCATTCCTCTGTAACGTTTAAACGTCTTACCTTGATATTGAACTTTTTCCGCTGCAGATTCGTCACAACCAGCAAAAACTGATCCCATCATCACACAACTTGCTCCTGTCGCCATTGCTTTCACGATATCACCTGAATGCCGAATCCCCCCGTCTGCAATAAAGGGTATATTAAGATCAACAAGAACATGAGAACAATCGATCAACGCTTGAAGCTGAGGAACCCCGACTCCTGAAACCACTCGAGTTGTACAAATAGAACCAGGTCCTATTCCAACTTTTATTCCGTCAGCTCCAGCACTAACAAGATCTTTACAAGCTTCTGCAGTAGCAACATTTCCTGCAATAACATCAACCTTCGGGGCTATTTGTTTTACCTTTTCAATCATTTTCAGAACACCTTCAGAGTGTCCATGGGCCGTATCAATAACAATCGCATCAGCAACTTCCGAAAGCATTCGAGCTCTCTCTATTTCAGCTTCTCCAACACCCACTGCAATAGCTACAGGGAAAGACTCATTCACATCTTTTACATAACGAGCTTCTTGAAGTTGATCTTCTGGAGAATAGTTTTTATGAATGACACCAATACCACCAGCCTCGGCCATCTTTGAGGCCATTAATCCATGGGTGACGGTATCCATTGCACTTGAAGCAAGGGGTATTTTAAGGTCAATATTACGACTAAATTTAGTATGAGTTTGAGCATCTTTGGGGAGAATTGCAGAGCGACGAGGTCTAAGAAGGACATCATCATAACAAAGTGTGATTTCATTAATTAGCTTCATGACTATTTCTAACGAAATTTATAGCTCTTGAAAAGCTTTGTCTGATGCTATGGAAATTTTATCTAGTAAACTTCAGTCTCAGATTCTTCAATCTGTTGAAGCTGCTGGAGGAATGAATCAGCTGGGTTATCAGCGGGTTTAGCTGGCTTAGCTTGTGCTGGTTCAACGGGAGAATTGTAACTTGGAGCAACTGTCTCCTGAAAGTCATTTGAATTATCCTCAACGACAGAAGCTGGCATTCTTAGAGACTCTTTTCTTGGAGCTGGAGGTGGTGTCGACTCTTTCATCGCTTTACCCTGCCCATAAATCGCTATTTTTCTCTTAGGATAAATTTTTCTTTTTGGCTTTGGTTTAGGAGGGTTCTTCTCTAAATACCACTGTCTTTTCATTTCAGTTGTAATGATAAGACTTCCCCCATGATTTTCATGAATCTTTTCACTTATTTTAACCTCAGGG
>JAUHYH010000278.1 GCA_030426585.1 Bacteriovoracia bacterium | reverse complement strand
GAAGCGGCCATCCTTGATACAGGTGCGGGGCAGTTAGCTCAGCTTCTAAAAGACAACACAGATAGAAATAGAACTTCTCCATTCGCTTTCACTGGAAACAAGTTTGAGTTTCGAGCAGTTGGATCTTCTGCGAATATTGGGATTCCGATGACAGTTCTAAATGCAGCCGTTGCTGAAGTTATTACAGAAAGTACGGCCTTCATTAATGAAAAGATGTCAGGGGGAGCTGACGTAGCGACAGCACTCACTGAGCTTACGAAGAAATGGTACGCAAACTCTCAAAACGTTGTTTTCAATGGTGATGGTTATAGCCAAGAATGGGTTGATGAAGCTGCGAAGAGAGGGCTTCCAAACCTAAGAACAACTGTTGATGCGCTTATTGAGTTTCATAAAAAAGAGAATCATGAATTCCTTTTAAATCTTGGAGTTTATAGAGAAACAGAAATGGAAACTCAATACCAAGTAAGCTTTGAGCGATATATTACTTGGAGAGACATCGAATTTATGACTCAAAAGAAGATGGTTGAAAGAATCGTTCTTCCAGCGGCCTTCAGTTATATGAAAGAGTTAAAGGAAATCCCAGGTGGATGCCGAGATATTCTTGTTAAGAAGATTGATGATCTTACAAACAAGCTTTATTCAACAGTCGAAGAGATTAACTCAACTGTTGAAAACTTTGGTCATGACGAGGAAGCCAATGCGAAGACAATCGCTTCATCACTGATGGAGAAAAGTGAAACTGTGTTGGATCTAACGGCTAAATTAGAGGATATTATCCCTGATCACGCCTGGAATATTCCAACTTATTATGACCTTCTTTTTGTACGATAATTAAACAGTATCAATTGAGGGGGAGTAAAGCTCTCCCTCAATTTCTTGATAAAGTGCCTTGACCATCAATACCAAAAAAATTACCTCTATATAAAGTCACTATTTAAGTAGTCACTACAGATTAATTCGGAGTTATCAGTGAGACTCCATCGAAAAAGGCATTGCGCATGGCAAAAGGTAAGAATCTGGTTATTGTTGAGTCCCCAACCAAAGCCAAAACCATTAAAAAATTTCTTCCGAAGGATTTTGTTGTCCATGCAAGTATGGGGCATATCCGAGATCTTCCTCAATCAGCGACGGACATTCCGAAAGAACTTAAAAAAGAAGATTGGGCCAAGCTCGGAGTTAATGTTGAGAAAGATTTTGAACCACTTTACGTTGTCCCCAAAGGGAAATCTAAAGTTGTTCGTGAAATAAAAAAACTTATTAAAGATGCCGACACTCTCTATCTCGCAACCGATGAGGACCGTGAAGGGGAGAGTATCTCATGGCACCTATTAGAGCTTTTAAAACCGAAGACGCCTGTGAAGCGAATGGTGTTTCACGAGATTACAAAAAAAGCGATTGAACAATCATTAACTGATGTTCGAGATGTCGATCTCAAACTCGTTCGGGCTCAAGAAACTCGAAGAATCCTTGATCGACTTTATGGTTACACTCTTTCACCCCTTATTTGGAAAAAGATTGCCTACGGTCTTTCAGCAGGACGGGTTCAATCAACCGGTCTTAAGATGATTGTTGAAAGAGAACGAGAGCGAATGGTTTTCGTTTCTGCAGAATACTGGTCTCTTAAAAGTCTTCTCGATGCTAAAGGGAAAGAATTCGAAGCTAGGCTCACTCATGTAGATGGGAAAAGAGTCGCCATCGGTAAAGACTTCGAGCAAACAACGGGTAAGCTGATTGAATCAAAGAAGAAAGATGTTTTCTTGATTCAGAAAAAGCAAGCTGATGAAATCCAAGCGAAGCTAAAGTCTGGGGATTAC
>JAUHYH010000107.1 GCA_030426585.1 Bacteriovoracia bacterium | reverse complement strand
TTTCTTCTCTTGATGAAGCACTAAAAAAAAATCCCGATGCTGCAATAATTTGCAACCCAACGAGCTTGCATATAGAAACGGCCATCAAAGCCGCTAGAGCTCAAACACATCTTTTTATAGAAAAGCCCTTGGGTCATGAGCTTAGTGTTTGCCAGAAGCTTAAAGAAATTGTCGACAAAAAAAATCTCACGGTCATGGTTGGTTATATGATGCGATTTCATCCCATCATCGAAAAAATTAAAATGATCATCGACTCCCATGAGCTCGGCAAAGTTATTTCTTATCGTGCCATTTGGGCAGAGTACTTACCGGACTGGCATCCATGGGAAGACTATAGAGAATCCTACGCTGCCAAAAAAGAACTTGGTGGTGGCCCGGCCCTAACCTTAAGTCACGAAATTGATCTAGCATTATATTTTTTTAAGGATCTTAAGCTTATCTCAAAAGAATATTGTTATGAGGGACCTCTCGATATTACTACAGAGCAAAGCTGTCGCTTTAACTTTCAAACGAAGGATAATGCAAAAGTAGAAATCGCATTAGATTTTATTCAAAGTCCCCCCGCAAGAACATTAGAGATAGAGTTTACGAAGGGACATCTCTCTTTTGACTATTATAAAAATCAACTTACTCTTAATAAGAAAAATTTTTTAGAGCTCGATAGCTTTGATCGAAACTCACTTTTTAAAAAAGAGTTAGAGTATTTTATCCATTGTATTGAAAATAGGTGTACTCCATCACCAAATATTGATGATGGAATGAAGGTCCTTGAGCTAATTGAGTCGTAATCAAATGATGTTATATAAGTACATTAAAATACAGATAGCCAAAGACAACACCCGTGATAGAAAAAACTACATTAAAAGCTATCTCGCAAAAAACTATGTTAGCTATGTCTTTTATCACTTTATCAATTTAACACGTGTTGGTAAGAGCATCGCCAATTTATCATGGTGCGCCACTAGGTTTGCTCCTAATATACCGGTAAACTCTGCCAGAAATGGAGTTTTTTTAAACACTAATGAGCAGTCTGCTCTTTTACAACTTAAAGAAGATTTCGATTTTAAATCACTACTTCTCATTTCTTTAGCTAGCTTTAAATCGCGGATTAACTCTATTAAAACTCTTTTTTCTATTGTTTCTAAAATACCTCTCTTGAAAATATGGTCTCTCTCTAAATTACTAAGCAAAAGATATCCTTTTTATATTTCCGCACGCTGCTTAGAGATAATCAGCCTCTACTTATATTTTAAATTCATAAGAAACGACCTTCATCAAAAATGGTTTTTTATCTCTACAGAATCTAACCCGCACAGCCTGGCTCTTATGGCCTTAGCCGAAGAACATATTTTACATGTCGTTTTTGTTACTCATTCTCCCTTTATCGACAATGCCTCCCCCATATTTGTTGATATTGGCATCTTTTGGAATTCTTATACAAAAAATCAAATTGTTCAAAGAGGTGGGAAGGTCAATAGCTTTTATATTCATAGACGTGACTCTTTAATAAATACTCAAAAGAAAAAAGATTCGATTTTAATTTCTCTTTCAAAAAACCCTGATTGGTCTGGTGTTCTCACTATCGTAAAACAGATTAAAGACTCTCCTGTTTTAGGAAAGTACCTAATAAAAGTAAGACTCCACCCCAGTGATATTATTCCTCCGAAGCCTGATGGATCTGACTTTCGACTAAGTAGAAATAAGTCCCTACAGGAAGATCTTGCATCTAGTGTTCTTATGATTGCAGGCAATTCTACTGTACATTTAGAGTCGCTTAAAGCAAAAGTACCAAGCTTTTATACTTCAAAAGTTGACTTTACTAAAAATACAACATTACCTTTTATTCTTAATAAAGATATTTGCCCTCTTTCCCGACTTTGGAATCAGCGAGATCTTGATTTTGAAATTTTCTACCCTGAGAATAAAAATAAGCCCTTAATTAACACCTACTTTTCACCAATAGATGATCATATGAGGCAAGATCTAAAATGGCTTATCCACTGACGTTAGCTTCTTTGAGTTTACCAACATACTTCATAGGCCTATAATAAATCCGTATGGCAAGGCAACGTATCTTACTTTTATATCCAAACGAAAGAGATATGAGTCTTGTGCCACCTGTTATTGCTCTTTTTACTTCCCTTTTGAAAGAACGAGGTCATCAAGTAAGTCTTTTTGACTGTACTGGTTATGCCTTTGATGGAAAAGCTGACCCCGACGTTGAGCGCGAAAAAAACTTATTTTTTAAAACAGCCAACCCTGGGCAACACGCTGGCGTAAAGGCCAAGTTAAATAATATGTACCAAGATTTCACAGATAAAGTTAATGACTTTAAGCCAACTCTCATTGCCATGACTGTCACTGAAAGTACCTTTCTTCGCGGCCTCTCTCTTTTAGATTATCTACGCAACAAGAAAAGTATTCATATTCCTACTATTGTAGGTGGAGTATTTCCGACCTTTGCCCCAGGACGAGTGATTAAAGAAAATTCTATCGATATCGTTTGCGTAGGTGAAGGTGAAAATGCCATCGTCGATTTATGTGACCGCATGGAAAAAGAGCAACCGATAGAAAATATTCCCAACCTTTGGCTCAAGAGAAAAGATGGTCATATTATCAAAAACCTACCCGGTAAGGCTGTTGACATCAATCAGCTCCCCTCTCTAGATTTTTCTATTTTTGATGACGATCGCTTTTATCGTCCAATGAGAGGAAATATCTATAGAATGCTACCAATCGAAACTCACCGGGGCTGTCCCTATACGTGTACATTTTGTAACTCTCCCTCGCAAGGAGAGCTCTACCAAAAACAAACAAAAAGCAGCTTCTTTCGAAAGAAATCAATGGAAAAGATCAGAGAAGAGTTCATAAACTTTAGAGATAACTGGAAGGGAAATTATGTTTTTTTCTGGGCCGATACCTTTCTTGCCTGGAATAAAAAAGAGCTAGCAGAGTTTTGTGACATGTACTCCGAATTTCAGTTTCCTTTTTGGTGCCAATCTAGGCCTGAAACCGTTGCCGACAATGTTGATGGCCTTAGTAAACTAAGAATGCTTAAAGAGGTTGGACTCCACCATATGTCTTTTGGGCTCGAGCACGGCAATGAAGAATTTAGAAAAAGAATTATTGGCAGAAACTATAGTAATAAAGTGGCCATTGATGCCTTAAAGAACCCTGCCAAGCTTGATATTACTTTTACTATTAATAACATTATTGGCTTTCCCGATGAAACGAGAAAACTCGCCTTTGATACTATCGAAGTTAATCGAAAAATTGATTCTTTTAATCTTAGCTGCTCCACCTTTGCGCCTTATCATGGGACGAAACTTAGAGACTTGGCAGAAAATAGAAAATACATTCCCCAAGAACTCATTGCCCCTCCGAACACCGACTATAGCGTTCTCCAAATGCCACACTTTACAAAGGAAGATATCTACAAACTACAAAGAACCTTTGTGATGTATGTAAAATTTCCCAAAAGTAGGTGGAAAGAAATTGAACGAGCCGAATTTAATGATGATATTGGGAATGCTCTTTGGAGTAAACTCAGAAAAGAGTTTACAGAAAGCTACTTTCAAACTCCAGAACCAGCTATAAATAAAGTTAATATGTAAAACCGACTTAATAAAAAAGCCTCGATTTTGTTATACAATATGAAAGAATGCCCAATATTTAATAGAGAGTTAGCGGTCTTAAAAGAGAATTATTTAATATAAAAGGTGTTTCTTTTTCCTTCATAAGGCAAGTGTTCAAGCTAGCTTCTTTTCCAGTTCAAAATATAGATCTTCTATTAATAAAGCTGACGACCCGAGGACGGCTTGTAACTATCTTAAGTTCTTAAATACACGGACCATCATCAAATAAGCCTTCAAAGTAATCATTATTTACCTTCATGGCCTGAGAATGATCCTCGTAATATTTAACCTTGTAAGTCGACTCTCCTTCAAGTTGGAGCCGATCTTCACCGAACACTGGCTCTAGATGTCTCACTATAATTTCTGAAACTTCTCTTTCCTTCATATTTACTTTTATATGATATTCAGATTTACTAGTTATGCTGTCTTCTGTATGCTCTTCAAACAAAGTACGTGGCTGAATAACTTTAAACCACCGAGTGTTCTTAGTTTTGGGTTTATATTTAGAGTTGTAAAGTTGACTACAGATTGCTATGTCTTCTGCAAAACTACCAATAGTGAAAAAGCCAATCAGCTTAGCCTTTAGTGGCTTTCCATTTTCAGAAAAGTAAAGCTGGGACCATATTTTATATTTGATATCCCCGTTTAACCAATCTTTTGTATAAGTTGATGATTCAACAACCTGATTAATCTTAGAAAACGCATATAGGTTTTTTGGTATATATGCAAAAATTGTTAAGAGAACTACTACTGTAATTTTTTTCATATAGACACCTTTTTTAATTTAATCTGTAATTAGCATAATAAGGAATGTCTTTATATAGGTCCTGTAAATAATTCACTCCTATTTTCTATTCTCCAAGGTCTCTGGGGAGCGATATGAAGACTAGTAATTTTGAGTAGTTATGTAATCGATGATTTGAAATCGAGCCCTGCACCTCAAGAAATAATCCAGTAAACATTCAAGTATATTAAATAACGTTCTATTTGATCGATTTACGCCTTTGGGATAAGTGCCAATATTTATTCGTGCAGTCATGTAAGAATAGATTCTAATTTTCCAGAATAGGAGTCGATTCATACAGCTATTTTAGTTTGATCTTTATCTTATTAACCATCTTCTGTACGACTCCCTTTGTACTGGCCTCTAAATTTATTTTTGTACCTGAAATTTTTATTCTGCTAAACTCTTGTCGAGAAGGAATTTGATCAAAAGATATCTCTTTATTATTAATGACAATTTTGTGTCCCTTCAAGTCTGTTTTGAGAAGAAAGGTATTTTTGTTTCTGTAAACTTGTCTCTCTTCATAATTAAAGGTAACAAGCCCTTGACCGTCATAAAAAAAGTTTTTTGAATTAATATCAAGAAAGCTTCCATCAGCCAAGTACAGCGTTTTCTCAGATGATCCTCCTCCAGATAAAGACAATTTAACTTGAAGTTCTAACTCTTCTCCTGACAGTTTACGAAATTTGTTTTCCCATTTTTTTAACTCGTTTGCATATTTATTTTTCTCTAAAGTCGCCTTTTTTTCTAAGCTCATATAGTAGCTAGAACTAATTAAACTTTGATAACGTTGAGTCATCTCTTTTAGAGAAAGGTTCAAGTGATTTTTAAGGATAGACATAAGTGTTTCTTGGTTTTTAGAAATAAGCTTCTTCCAATTTTTAACCAAGAGCTTTTCTAAAGCGAATGCTATAATTGCTCCAGTTTGGTAATGTCGCCACTTAATCGCTTTTTCAGCTCCGTCATCAAAGTTTTTCAGTCTTTTTGTTCTTTCCAAGAATAACTGCCATGCATTATCTTTAAGTAAGTTAGGATACTCCAAAAAAGTCTTGATCATTACATATTCAGCTGTACCTTCAAATTGTTTTTGCCATCTCTCCCAATTTAGGGAATCAGGAGAAAGAAGTTTGTTCCTGAAATGGTTAACAGATACAAAGTTTTTAAGATATTCTAGGTCCTGAGTGTGTAGATAATCGTGCAATTCTATATTCTCTAAAAAAGTCAAAGCTAAATTTGCATCATCCAAATGACCAGAGTACGAAAGTTGTGAAAGATCGAGGAATTTGAAATTCTCAAGTTGATGACGATGAAACCTTTCATGAGCAAAAGCAACAAAAGTCCAACTTGTGATTTTTTCGTAGATATTAAAATTAAATAAGAAGGCCAGTTGATTATCAATAGGATAAGCTGGAGCTAATGGAATATGAGTTATTCCCAAAAAGTCATTCGACGCAACTAATAGATTTTCTTTTTCAATTAATATTGGATTCCAATTGTTATTGGATGAATAGAATCTAAAAGCATAAATCATTCCGTTATTAAAATACGCCAATAAAGGGGCATCTGATATTTTATATCCTGGCCAAATATCATCACTTTTACCAACATCGGTAACAAGCCCACTTACAAGAGCAGTCGTTTCTCTTTCGGTATAATTAGTTTGTGCAACTAAATTACTACATAATAAAGTAGTTAAAATTACAAGTAACAAATTCTTCATTACTTTTCATTGTATATATGCATTTCATTAAATCAAATTCTTCTTTATGAACGACACTTTGTCCAAGGCTAGTTATTTAAGTTCTTAAAGTTCTGTATTAAGGTATATCAAAACCTTGCTAACGAGATTTACTAAGGTACGTCCATACTTTTGAGACCCGTTGAGCTACAAAAGTATGGACGTACCTTAAACCCCTTAAACCTAAAATTATTTTTTATAAAAGTACTGAAGAGTATAATTATAAGAGGTGCTGTCTGCTTCTAGAAAATTTGTCTGAAAAATCCTGAACATGACGTATTTATTACCGTCTTTTGCGATCAGTTTATATTCTCTCTTTTGAAACTCAAAACATTCGGCAGTCTTATCTAAGCAGGCTTGAATTTCTGCTTTCGTTTCAGCTTGCCCAACATAGTTACCATCATTATCGAGTTTCATCCAGCGGGATGCTTTCATACCTGTTGGTGTTGCTTCCCAACTCCATAGGATATATCGACTTTCATCACTACTTGCATCATAGCTTTCAAAACCACCAAAACCATCACTTGAGAAATCATATAAAAACTCATCACTTCCAGAGCTTAGACCGCCAAAACCAATAGCGTTATAAGAACCCGTAAAGTCAATCGCAAGTGTGTTCACATTTTCATCGATGACAATAGTTCCAATTGTTGTTCCAGTCATAAAATAAGAGCTGTCACGAATAACTCCAATTACAAGCTCATTACCATTTTTTTGAGCAAGTCTTGAGTAGGTAATACTGCCACCATCTTTAAGCGTAGCAACTATATATACTCCTTTCGTATCGAGCTTAACAATTTCTGGTAAAAACCCATCTCCAGTAAGACTATTTACGGTATTCTCACTTAATACCTCAAGATAAGTCATATTAATTCCATCAATAGGAAGAACAATTTTATCACCGATACTAAACTTTGTTTGGATGGGCCTAGCTTGATCAAGCTTTTGAAAAACTTTTTGATTGTAGTCATTATTTATTGCAACACACTTCTTAGTATTTTGCCCATTAGGATTAAAAGAAAAATAACAACTTTCACCCTTTGTATTAAACTCGAATAAATTTTTTGAAACTTCAACAATAGTGAAAGATTTTAGTGTCGATGTTACTTCAGTTGGCTCAAGCATACCAGTGTTGGAATTAAGTATTGTCGAATAATTAACTGTAGTAACGGGGTCATTTAGAGTAATTTCCATCGAGTTATTATTTATCTGATAAGTACCATGACCAGCATCGGACCCCTCTGAAATAGAAACTGTTCTGTGTTTTTCATTTAAATCGAGAACAATAGGAATGATCTCATCAAAACTAAAGTGAGCAAAAACCTTTGTTCCTTCCCATGTATCAAAAGCCGCTATCTTAGAAGCCGTAAAGAAGAGGGTACTTAACACTAACAATTTTGCTTTCATCTTATCTCCTGTCATTTAGTTTTTATTTTCTAGACTCTCTGTATCATTCGTCAAATTTACTGTCAATGTTGCGCAATAACTAAACGATTTGCCAAGCCTTGTTCCCGAACACATAAGTATTTGGAATAATATATCAATTAAGGAAATTAGGGTAACTTCATAACTTAAAAACTGTCTTGAAAAATTGCCTCGGCTACTAATCCATTTCCTAGAGGTGAAAAATGTACGTGATCGACATAAAGAGCAAAGGGAGCAAAAATTGTTTTACTTTTAGCTCGATAGTCGTTGGCCAGATCATACCAATTGATAAACTTCATTTTTTTACTAAGAGATTTTTGCACAGAGGTATTAATCTGTTCCATATTGGTCGCAAGCCTTTTACTCTCGCCAGGGTCAAAAATGTAGGGCATGACCTGATAAATATATAAATTCAAAACAATCGTAATAGAAGTAAAGTCTTTTTCATAAGCTTTAAGTTTTTCAACAATACTGAGAACTCGATCTTTTGCTTTGCCCTCAGTTACTGACGTATTGAGATCGTTTTCACAAATAATATAAACCAAATGTTGAATCTTTTTCTTTTTAAAGCTCTCTAAAGAGTTAAAGTTATCAACGGTATCGTTTCCATTCATCCCACCATTAATAACTTGATATTTAGGAGCTAGCTTCTGTTGCAGTTGGCTTGCTATCGTATCCGCATCATTTACACCAAGACCAAAGGCAACACTATCACCGACAATGACAATCTTCTTATCACTTTCGATAAAAGGTTCAGTTGTACGAAGACCCGTCTTAGTAGATGTCATCTTATAAGCTAACAAAGAAACCTCTCCGATATAACTTTTTACTTCGTCAGAGTAGGTCTTGTGGCCATCGGTATAAAGCACAGGTGGATCAAAATTGTAATCGTGTTTAGGGTAGAGAAAATAACCAATTCCAATAATATTTGATTTAAGCTTGGTAATAGTATGTTCCGTCTTATAAAGAGAAGAAAACTTAAACTGATTTTCTCCCAGTGGCTTCGTGTTATCAAAGGCCCCACCGATTCGATCGAACTCGGCAATGACTTTATCACTAGGCCTAACCAAAAGCTCCTCAGGCTGGCCTTCGTTGTAGTAACTCTCACCCATTATTTTTACTTGAAGATGTTTCCAAAAGTTTGCCACTTCTGGCCTTAGACTTATTTCAAGCCAGGTGAAGCTTGAGATGAGTGTTATAACTAAGGTTGTCAAAACTCCCAAAAGCCAATACTTTGCTCCGGTGTCTCTGTAAGTATTTAAATTCTTA
>JAUHYH010000106.1 GCA_030426585.1 Bacteriovoracia bacterium | reverse complement strand
TATTCGGCTGCTCGCTATAGGTATTTAAATATTATTAAAAGATTTCAGAATAAAAATCTTCTCAACCACGCCAGGCTCAGAATTGTGCAATCATCCTATTATATGGGAGAATATAGAGAGTGTTTGAGTTATCTTAAGTCTTACGCAAGAGAGTTTAACAATGACCAAGCAGAAGATGCTAAGTTATGGGCTGACGATTGCGGAGATGAATTGAAAGAAAAACTTGAAACAGCTAAAGAAACTCAGAAACGAGGGTAAGCTTGGATATCGATAGACAGCATCAATTCGACAGAGCTAAGAAATACTACTCTGAAGGTAAGTTTTCAAAATCAGAAGAACTTCTAAAGTCTCTAATTCAGACAGACCCCAAAGATTCCGATTCTCATTTCCTTTTAGCGAATATTTTTCACCTTAAAGGGAAGATAGGAAGCGCGATACGATCGTTTAAAAAGGTTTTAGAGCTCAATGGTGACCACACGGACGCCATGATCAGTTTATCTGTCCTGTACAACGATATTGGCCGTTATGAAGAGGCTAAAAAATATTTCGAAGTTGCTGATCGGAAAGTTAAGAACAGCGATAATGGTGTTGTTGATAATCACATCAATAAAAAATTCTCTGTAATGCACTTTGAAATTGCTGAGATGTATTTTTCTTATGGCCGCTATGAAGAAGCTTTAACAGAGTACTCAAAAGCAAAAGCTTTGGATCCAGCAAATCTTAATATTAGAGTTAAGATTGCCAAGGTTTACAGCAAGAAAAAATATTTTTCTAAAGCAATTGAAGAGTTAAGACTCATTAAGAGTGATAATCCCAACTTTCTTCCAGCGAGACTGGCTCTAGGCCTTCAGTATTATTCCAATGGAAAGGTTATTGAAGCGCAGTCAGAGTGGAGAAATATTCTTCACAAAGATCCTGATCATAAAGAAGCGCGAATGTATCTCAAGCTGTCACAAAGCGCGACTGAAGTTTCGCTTTAAAAGTAAAAATACAATTTAATTAAACAGCGTCCGGTCGACTAAGAGTTATCATGCGAACTTGTGTCTGTGCATCTGCTTTTTCAGTAGCTTTAGCTGGACGATAGCTTGTTCGAACTGAATCGTCTGATTGCTTAAAGCTTAAGATTGCTGCTTTTAACTCTTTGTACATAGGGAACTTAACTTCAAGTTTGTTATCTTGAAGAACGATCTGTTTTCCAAGGCTCGTATTTGGGTTAACAACAATTGGAGCTTTTAGATTTGCAGACATTTCAGAGATGTCAGCTGGAATCGTAAGAATATTGTAAGTGTAAGCTTGAGCTTGGTTTTCAAGTTGAACACTTGCAAGATCAGCGGGTAAAAGATTTGCTTGGTAATCAGCTTTAAAAATTTGTGGCTCAATCATTGGGAATGCAAGTTCTGGCGTTTTAACAGATTGCAACCAAACAATTAGAGTCTGATCATTGGGGTCAACAATGCAGAACTTATCTTCGTTTTCGAATCCGAGGATTCCATCGTTAAACTTGATGATATCTGTTTCATTGATTTCGATTAGTCCAAAGCGTGAAGTTGAAATTTGCACACGCATCCTCCTGATAAGTCCAGTCAGGTAATTGAGAAGCCTATTCAACAAGACTTCTTGTATACATGATGTTAGCAGTCAGTTGTGCTAAGAGCAAGAAGGAATTTATTGCAATATAAAGAGTAATTACTTGTCGTTGAGATCTTTACTCAATGAGTCTAAGCTGGCTGGGCTGGCGCTGGAAGCCTCTTTGTTCTGATCTTGGATCGCCTGGTAAACCTCTTCACGGTGGATTTTGGTTTCCTTAGGCGCTTTGATACCCAAACGTACCTGCTTACCCTTGATCTGAACTACTACAATTTTGATGTGGTCGTCTATGGCGATACTTTCGCCTAGCTTCCGTGTTAAAACTAACATAAGTTATTCCTCAACCAATGTTGTTTACCAATCCTTCGGCACTATGCTCTGATTGGAAGTATCACCCTAGATATTACTGCTCCGTAGAAAAGGCAAGTAAAAAGTGTCAAAAAATGTAAGATTTTTATGCTTTAGCGAAGAAAGTCCAATAAAGAGTTATTCAGCAGCTGATTATTAACTTTATAGGTTGCGTTTAAAGTAGCTTGCTGTTTCTGGAGCTCACTGGCTAGCTCCGCAACATCGATATCTTCTATTTGGCTACGGTAACTTTCATGAGTAATAACATCTCTTTCGGTCTGGTTGATAGAGGCATCAATGGAGTTAACAGTTGCCCCAATTTTTGTTCGGACCTTAGTAATATGTTGAGCGTAGTCATCGAGTCTTTCAAGAAGATCTTGAATGATTTCATGGTTATCAGTTTGAAGAGCGTTTCTTAAAGACTTCAAATCACTGAAGAGGTTAGAGCGTCCACCCCCAGGGTATTTTCTTTCTTGAAGGGGAACTCGCTTTTCATAAGGTTCAAGTTCGGCTTGTGATTTTTGTTCAGCTTCTTCGTTATAGCTTGCAAGTGACCTATTAGGATGTTTTTCAGCATCAATATTGGGATCTTCTTTAATTTGTTTTTGATCAAAGAGTTGTGGGTCAAAAACTTTTTCAGTCTTTCGATCTTTTCCAAAAAAGATTTCAAGACCATTAATATTGGCAGGAATAAAAAAGTCTTTTGAAACCTCAATAGGAATTTTGCCATCGTCACCCATATAGTTTCCATCTTTGTCTACCGCCTTGGTGAGCGTTTTATGGCCAGAAAAGATATAACGATTTCCAAATCTTCGGTTTGCAATCGCCATGGACTGGTTTCTGAGATGATTAATCTCTTCAGCAATTTGCATTCTGATTTCTTTTCCATACAGACTTGAAGATTGTTGAATCGCCAGTTCTTTGGCCCTGCTGACAACTTCCATAAGATCAGTAAGAGCACCTTCTGTGTATTCAAGCTGTGATTTAGCAAGTGCTGCATTTTTTAAATATTGATCATTGTCACTTTTAACAGAACGAAGGGCGAGAACCTCAGTGTTCCCAATAGGGTTATCAGAAGGCTTGAGCATTGTTTTGAAAGAGGAGCCTTTAAGAGTAAGGTCTTCAAGCTTAAGCTTGGCTTTTCTCGATGAATGGTTCGAAGCGTGTTTAGCGCTATTCTCTGAAACCCTCGTCATTTATTACCTCATGATGTTTAAAATCGCATTAAACATCTCTTCACTCTGCTGGATAACTTTTGCGTTAGCCTGGTATTGGTGTTGGTACTTAACAAGATTTGCCGCTTCCTCATCAAGAGAAACACCAGATATTCTTTCTTTCATTGTTCTAATTTGAGCCTTGATTCCTTTAGCATGTTCGGCTGTGATATTTTCTTTCGCTGTTTTAACACCGATATGACCAACGGTTTTTAAGTACTCTTCCTCAAAGGTTGCCGTTCCACCATTGGCGAATTTTTCATGCTGTAACTTAGTTAAAGCAAGCGCAATTCTATTGTCGGCAGGAGCATTGGGGCTTAAAGCGGCAGCGATATAATCAGAAGATTCTTTTACGAGTTCGCCAAGCTTTAAGTTCCTTGCTGCGTACTTTGCAGAAGTGGGAGTCTCAAAAAAGTTGATTCCGGTAACTTTCTTATAAGTTCCTTCATTATAAGGTTGCCCTTGGGCATCTACTGGAAGGGGCTTATTGATGAAACCTCTTTTGTGAATAGCGTTGACCGCATTTGCAAGGTTATAAGCCAGATCATCAACTTTTTGCATGACGTGATCTAATTCTTCATTACGGGTTTTGATAGCGGCTTGAAGAACACCTTTTTCAAATTGATCGGTAACAACGATATTGGGACGGTCTCTGAAAAAGATTTGCATTGAACCAGGATCATTAATATCGTTTGATTCTTTAACGGCAGTTGCGCCGAGGGCGATTGTATTACCAGCGATGACAATACTTCCTACACCTTCTGCATTAACAACAAAGTTACCTTTTTCGTCCTCATAAGTCTTAAGGTCAAAGTACTCTGAAAGCTCTTGAACAGCTTTGTCTCGACCATCTCTAAGGTCAGAAGCAACAGCATTATCATTCATTTCCATTTGTGTAATCTGAATATTAAGTTTTCCAATTTGTTCAGTAAGGGCGTTGATACTATCAACAGAACGAAAGATTCGATTTTCTAAGGTTGAGCGAACTTGCATAAGTCTATCATCAACTCGGTGAAAGTCTTTTACGATTAATGTTGCTTTGTCACGGACAATTTCTCTCAAGGTATCGTTTTCTGGTTCATTGGCCAGTTCTCGAAAGGAATTAAAAAAACCATTAAGTAATTTATTAAGTCCGTCTCCATCGACTTCGTTAAAAATTTGTTCAACTTGAGAAAGGAGACTGGCCCTTTCATCATGGAAGCTGGTTTGAGTTTGAGCTTTTGTAAGTCTTTTTTCTAAAAGTTCGTCATGGATTCTTTTAACAGTCTTAACATCTGTCCCTCTCCCCATAACGACATTTCCAACTCTTAGTGGAGGATAAGCTTGTTGTTCAACTCTTTGTCGTGAATATCCTTCGGTATTGGCATTCGATATATTATGGCCTGTCGTCTCTAGAGACTTCTTTGATGCCATTAATCCGGAACGTCCTATTCCTATTAAGCTTCTTGCCAACTCAGAGGCTCCTTATTTTTTCATCTCCATCTGCTTCTCACCACTAGCGTTGTAAGTTTCAACATAAGGTGAGCCGGAGAAGTCCTTTTTAATTTGGTTGAGAGAGTAGAGTGCCTTATTCAAGAATAACTTGTTTCTTTTGTTTTGCTCTTGAATGTTTTCAATAATATCGATGAGTAGAACATTATACTGTTCGAGCAGGTCATCTTTTACATGTAGTTTGAAGAAATCAATAAGATCTCTCGCCTTGATAATTTTATTCTCGCTATAATCCTGATTTAAAAGTTCTATAAAGACAGATCGTCTCATCTCCATGGCAGAGACTTCTGCAATAACTTTTTCTTTTTTAGCAAGGCAATCATCAAGAGATTCAATCTCACTTTGCATAAGAAGAAGGTGTTCTTCACATGCAATTTCATAAAGTTGATTGTGTAACTCACAAAACCCACGCCATAAGTCGCAGGCATCGTTATATAAAAATTGAGCTTTGAAATTCAAGTCTTCCATCTTAGTACTCAGAGGTTAAAATTTTGTCCGCTAAAGCGTCATAGTCTACTTGGTAATCACCAGCTTTGATTTGCTTCTTTAATCGATCAATCTTCGCAGAGTTGTCGATTGGAGGAGCAGAGTCAACAGCGGCTTTGATCCTTGAAAAGTCTTTAACTTTGTCAGGGATATCAACCTTTGTATGAGTTTTTGTTCTTTGGTTAAGCTCGTTAGCTCTTTCAGCCGTATTACGGCGTGACTCGAGTAACTCTTTCATTTTTCGAGCTTCTCTTGCTTCAACTGCAGAACGAGAATTAGGAAAGAACGGTGGTCTTGGTAATCCATTCACTTCACTCATTATTATTCTCCTTGGCTTTCGCCTGCTCATAGATCATCCTGATCTGCTGAGCGTTTTTCGGTACTACTTTTCCTTTATACTGAGGATAAATTTGATCTAAAATCACTTCCTTAATCCCCATACCAGTTGTATCCGTTAAGGTTTTTGCTCTTTCATAATCCAACATAGAATTATAAAAAGTTTCAGCACTACTTTCTGGTTTTGATTTCTTTACAGTTTTTCTCATCTCGGCAAAAAGTTTATGGGCAAATTGTGTTTCCATTCCTTGAGCAACTTCCATAATTTCCTTAGGAACGTTTTCGAATTTTTCTTTCTGCAAAACACGCCTCATCTTGATGTTGCTTTCATTTTTTTGATCCCGTTTTTTTAAAATGTCAGGACCGACTTTCTTAATCTTCATTATAAGCTAAACCCCTAATAATCCGTACTAGAAGGCAATTTGCCGCTTCTTAAATGGTAACATGATTGCTGATTGATCTTATTGGAAAAGAAATTTCTGCCCGGCGCAAAGAGAATTGATCAGGAATTTTTTTCCATCAAGTATTCGATAGAAGGGAGAAAGCTTTTAAGATTGGTAAAAAAGTACCACCCACCGGACAAACAGTTTCCGCTCCAGGAGTGAACTCCGAAGAGAATATCTTGGCCGTTTTTGAGAGTAGTGTACAAAGCTGATCCACTATTTGAACCCATATGTTTTCCGTAGGCGTTTACCTGACAAAGAGCATAGGACGATTGAACAGTAAAATCTTTTGCAGTTTTTGAAAGAATCTTTACAGGAAAGGAATAGTGATAGATTCCGAGCTTATCATTCGGGACCCATTTGGTTGTATGGGGAGTGAGCTCTTTTTTGTATTCTCCAATTTTGGGAAATTTTGTAACTTCTTTTTTGCCTTTTTGAATGAGTCTTAATTTTAATAAAGAGAAATCGCCGTAAAAATTAGATGAATTGTACTGATGGTAGTTATTCACTTCACCGCTAAGAACGGCGTAGATGTTATTGAACTTATCCTTTAAGAGTATGTCTGAAGATCGCATAGGTTGTTCAGTATCAAGCTCGCTCGTACAATGAGCTGCCGTGATTGCCCATTCCTTAGAAAGCAGGCTTGCTTTGCAGACTACGCTTAAGCTGTTTTTGTGAATCAACTCAAGTTGCCAATCAGGGGCAACTTTGAGGTCTTTTGCAAAAGACGAGGTAGAAATAAGAATGAGAAACACTAGAAGTCTCATTTTATAATTATCTCTCAAATGAAAAAAAATAGGGGGAACTGAGTAGATGTTATAGGGTGTTTAGAGTCTAAACACCCAGTAATATCAATGACTTAGATGAGCTCTATTTCAGCAGTGATAGCACCGTTCTTTTTGAGGGCCTGAAAGATAGAAATAAGGTCTTCGGGCTTAGTCCCGATCACGTTTAGGGCCTTGATGAGATCCCCAATTGTAGCCCCTTTGTCGATCATGTGAAGGTACTCTTCTTTTTCTTCATCATCCTCGGTTTTAATTTTTAAAACCAGATCATCATGGCTAAGTGCCACTTTTTTTATAGGAATTTCTCCCCCCGCGACAAGAGTTCCTGTTCTTTCATTGATGACGATTTTAGCCTTTGAGTCTGTAATCACTCGGAAGTTTTCAACGACGGCAATGAGATCAACCAATCTTCTTTTGTAATACTCAGGAATAACAAGATCGATCGTTGTTGCATCTTTTGGAAGAGCGAATTTTCCACCTAGTTCTCTGTTAATTGTTCGAGCAATCCGAGCGTTTGTTGTAAAGTCTGGGTTTTTTAAAGAGAGTCGCAAGGCATTTCTTTGTTCAAAGTTAAGGCCAAGGTCTTGTTCAACAATTGCACCGTCAGGAATTCGAGCACCCGTGGCAAAGTTGGCTCCATTTTTAAGCCCACCAATAGAAAGAGCTCCTTCGGCGATAGCATAAATTTTCCCATCTCCGCCTTTAAGAGGTGTTACGAGGAGTGTTCCTCCTGCGAGTGAACTAGCATCTCCAATTGAAGAAATAGAAACATCAATTTTTTGTCCGATTCTTGCAAAGGGAGGAAGCTTCGCCGTTACAATAACTGAAGCGACGTTGGCAGATGAGACCTCTTTTTGTGGATCAAGTCCTAAAGTTTTAAACATACGAATAAGAGATTGAGAAGTAATATCTGTTCCACCGTCTCCTGTTCCATTGAGTCCAATAACCAAACCATAACCAATAACAGGATTTTCTCGAACACCTTTGATTGTAACAAGGTCTTTGATTCTCGTCGGAGTGGCAAAGAGTTGTGTGGTTAAAAGGGCGATTGTAATAATAACTTTTTTCATATTAATCTCTCTATCGAATAATAAAAACTTTCGATTCAGTTACTTGGTCAGACATAATTTCGTCAGAAGCATTAATTGAGCCACGTTTTGCAAGAGCATGAAGTTCTACTAAGCGCTTTTTATTTCTGAAGTAAACTTCTTTTCTTCCTTTAAGAAGAACGTAGTCTTGCCCAACTTCTTCGGAAACTCTCGTTGAAACGCGATCAAAAATAATAACGGCTTCTTCTTTGTCTTCTTCTTTTTTCTTTGGAGGCCCAGCAGCGGCGGCGGCAGCAGCTTGTGCCTCTTTCGCCTGATCAGTATTTTGAGATGCAGGTCCTTTTGTGCTCATAATTGGAGGTAAGGGTGTTTTTGGAAAAGCCTTTCTTAACTCTCTTGAAATATCTTCTTTCATGTTTTTATTAACTGCGAGAACAACGATGTCACCCTGATTTTTTCTTTTGTTGGTGGTGAAGAGGTTAGCGGTATTCGTATAGTTCGCCCATAAACTAGGAGCAGGTGAGTTGTCGGCAATATCATTAACAGTATGTCTTTTTTTATAAGTTCTATAATCTCTTTTTACTCCAGGCTTAAGGTCATTATTGGGAGTAATGCTATAAGTGATAGGATCTTGAACCGGTTTTTTATCAAAGTCTTTGGTTCTGTAATAGTTAAGTTGTTTTCCTCCAGGAGCCCCCCCTCTATTATCATCAATTCCTTGTTCCTGATTAGAAATTTGCTTGTGCATGTTCTTTACATAATTAGAACAACTGAAAAAGGTTAATGTTAAAAGGCTAATAAGGATTTTCATAAAGTAACCTCAGCTTTTCCTGGCTCTGTGATTCTTGCAGAGAATATTTTCTTTGAGTTTAAAGATTGAATTTGAATTGTTTCATTGATCTTACCGGTTTGCATTGCTTTACCTTGAGTAAGAAGAGAGATATTTTTGTTTTTTAATTCGACGGTTAAAACTTGTCCCATTCTTACGACTTTTTTATAAGAAAAATGAGACTTAAGAAGAACTTCCCCTTTTTTGATTGATCGAGTTGTCTTTAAAAAACGAATAGAAGGCATATCTTCAAAGTAATTATTAGGTCGTTCAGTTTCTAAAACAGTACTTTCGAATAAGTTTTCAGTAAGGTTGCCTTTGAA
>JAUHYH010000105.1 GCA_030426585.1 Bacteriovoracia bacterium | reverse complement strand
TCATCTCAGTTATATTTGCTTGTAAAGAAATACTTTAAGAAAGCAGGACAAAACAAAACTCTTTCTCTCGAATATTATTATAACGACTTTGAAAACTTAATTCCCAAGATTAACCAAAGTCTCATATAGGAAATCAATTTTATCTCTAATGTCATAGTGATGATTCCCTACAAAGAAGCCATTGCGATCGACTAAGTCTGAATTTTTCAGGCTTCCAAAAACCTCATAGTCGAAGTATTTTATTACAGAGTTTTTAGTAAAATTCCCTGCCACTATTGGTCTCGACTCAATACCTTTCCTGCTCAACTCCTCGATTACATGGGATCGACTTTGTGAGTAATTATCTTTAAGTATAATTGAAAATCCAAACCAGCTACTTTCACCGATTTCTTTTTGAATAATTAACTGATTTGAGTTTGAAAATTTTTCTACAAAGTACTTTGCATTTTTTCTTCTTTCAGAAACAAAATTGGGTAATTTTTTCAGTTGCTCAACCCCAATCGCTCCTGACATTTCAATTGGACGAACATTAAATCCTGGAAGGACAAATTTAAAAGATTCCTCAAAAGGATTTGAGCTTTTCTTTCCTGTAACAAGGTTTTCTTCAGGTAAGTGTCTCGTCCATCCATGTGATCGAATTGACAACAATATATGATAAAGTTCTTTATCATCCGTGCTAATAATCCCTCCCTCCATAGTTGAGATATGATGACTAAAATAAGTACTGTAACTTCCCATAATACCAAAAGTTCCTAGTTGCTTTCCTTCAAAGGTTGCACCGAGGGATTCACAGTTGTCTTCCATTAAGTAGATTTTCTTTCCATCAATCAATGATTGAATTTTATCAAATTCATTTGAATTACCGAGTAAGTTTACGGCGAAAATACAACGAGTTTTATCTGTAATTGATTTTTCAAGTTGTCCAATATCAAAGTTTAGTGTTTCAAGGTCTATATCAACAAACTTTAATTTCAAGCCGTATTGTTGAAGAGGATAATAGGTAGTAGACCATGAGACAGCTGGAACTATAACTTCATCTCCAGGTTTTAGCGGGTTCTCTTTCTTTAATGTAAGCGCTGCAACCATTAATAAGTTCGATGAAGAACCGGAATTCACCATTACACAATACTTTGAACCCAAGAACTTCGCGAAATCACTTTCAAAGTTTTCTACATTTTCTCCCATAGAAAAACGATCACTTTCAATAACTTTATGAATCGCTTGAATTTCTTTATCGTCCCAACTTTTTGAAGCTAATTCGTATTTAGAGTCCATGGGCGGCCTCCTCCTTATAAAATTCATACGTTTTTTTAATACCCTCTATCAAAGAGTGCGAAGGGGACCATCCCATTTTTTGAGTTAGGCTATTGGCCATTAGTTTTTGCTTCATTCCCACGGGTTTAGTGGTATCAAATTCAAACTCTCCCTTGTAGCCCAAAACTTCTGCAACCGTTTGGTAATACTCAAGAATTGAATAGTCTTTTCCTAGACCAACGTTTATCAACTCAGGTAGATTTGGGAAGTTACTCAAGGCATAGTAAATAAAATCGGCAAGATCCTCTGAGTACATAAACTCTCGCCTTACAGTGCCATCCCCCCAAATCAAAACGCTTTTTTCTCCTCGCTCTAATGCGGTATGAACCTTGTGAATAATTGCAGGAACAAGATGAGACTTTTCAGGATCAAACTTGTCATACTTTCCATAAATATTACAAGGAATGATTGTTTTGTAGGAGAAACCTTCGTTGGTTTTGGAAATATAGTTAGCTAGTTTAGTCACAAATATCTTCGCAAGTGCATAACCTTCATTTGTAGGTTCAAGCTCTCCTGTTAAAATCATATCCTCAACGAGAAGATCTCTATTTCGTGGGTACATGCAGGAGCTTGCTAAATTTAAAACATTAGTGACTTTATTTTTGAAACACGAAAGCAAAAGATTCTTTCCCATTTCAGTGTTCTCAACAAGAAATCCTACAGGATCCTTAATATTCGCTTGGATTCCCCCAACCCTTCCAGCACAATGAACAACGAAATCAGGTTTATCTTTTGATAAATACTGGTCGACATTGTCCTGATCAAGTAGGTTAAGTTCAGAACTTGAGGGAGCAAGATAGCTTATAGATTTTTTCTCGAGAAGGTTTATGAGATTCCTTCCCACCATTCCTGAGCCACCGGTTACTAATACTTTCACTAATCTCTTCCTAGAAGCTCTGTAAAAAATCTTTTAATAAAACGAAGACCCGTTGGGATCGATGGAGCACCTGTGTCCCCCGCTAATCTTTGTCCTTCGATAGTTGGAAATTCAATGATATTTAATCCGGCTTTAAGACCTCTAATAGTCATCTGGTACTCTATTGTATAATCAGGCGCCGAAAGAGCTAATTTTTTTGAAGCCTCTTTCGTAATGGCCCTATACCCGTTGATCGAATCAGTAATAAAAGGTCCCTTCTTCTTGAAAAAAACATTCGCCATTATATTAAATGCGTTATTCGCCCATTTTCTCCACTTTAAGAGCTGATGATCTTCCTCATTGACTGCTCCTTTACACATTCTAGAAGCAATCACAATATCTGCACCATCTTTAAGTAGAGGTTTAAATTTCACAAGGTCTTCAATTGCCTCATTTCCATCGGGTGAAAAAAATATAAAAGCATCTGCATTGATCTCTCTAAAAGCATTAAGAAAAGCTTCTCCCCTTCCTTTTTTACTTTGAGAAATAATTGGAATATTTCTTTCTTTGAAAAATTCAATCGTCCCATCAGTTGATCCACCATCAATAGCATAGATCTCCTCATAGGCATCTGTTTCATTTGGCTTCGGTATTTTATCAAACAATAAGTTTAGGCATTCAATTTCATTTTTCGTAAGAAGACAGAGAACCGTTTTCATGAGTTAGTTTTCTCCAAAAATGCGATCGTAGCATTCACCACCGATTTCTTCTTTTAGAACAGAATCTCCAAGGTGCTTAAACTCATCTTTAATATCTGCAGCAAGCATAATTCTTACAAGGTCCTTGAAAGACGTTTTGGGTTTCCACCCTAGTTTATTTTTAGCTTTTGTAGCATCCCCGATTAGTAGATCTACCTCAGCAGGTCTAAAGTATCTTTCATCAATTTCAACGTAATCATTCCAATCTCTATTTATTAGAGTGAATGTTTCTAGAAGAAAGTCCTTTACTGACCAAGTCTCTCCGGTTGCAATGACATAATCATCCGGTTGATCCTGTTGCAACATTAACCACATCGCTTCAACATAATCCTTTGCATATCCCCAATCTCTTTTTGCATCGAGGTTACCCAAGTAAATTTTATCTTGTTTCTTAGAAAGTATCTTTGAAACAGCACGAGTAATCTTTCTCGTAACGAAAGTTTCACCTCTTCTCGGACTCTCATGATTAAAAAGGATTCCATTTGAGCCGTGAAGGCCATAACTTTCTCTATAATTAATTGTCTGCCAGTGAGCATAAACTTTTGCACAGGCATAAGGACTTCTTGGATAAAAAGGAGTTTCCTCACTTTGGGGAACAGCTTTTACCTTTCCATACATTTCCGAAGATGAGGCTTGGTAATAACGTATCTTTTCTAAAGCTCCTGTATTTTTAATAGCCTCGAGTAATTTCAAAGCTCCAACCCCCACTGATTCAGTAGTATAAATTGGACAGTCAAAAGAAACTCTTACATGACTTTGGGCACCTAAGTTATAAATCTCATCAGGCTCAACTTTGTGGATAACTTTTTCCAAACTACTTGCATCGGTCAAATCTCCGTAATGCAAAGTCATTCGAGAACTTGGGTCATGTAACTCTTTAAATATGTGCTTGAGTCGCCCTGTGTTAAAGCTTGAAGCTCTACGGATAATCCCGTGTACTTCATATCCTTTCGCTAGTAAAAGTTCGGCAAGATAAGAACCATCTTGTCCTGTAATTCCGGTTATTAATGCTTTTTTCATAGGGTCCTTGAGCTTTATGGAAATTGTGAAAAGGTCACCTCAGTAAATACTAAAAAACGACTTTTGACAACCAAAGGCACACATTCTGTTAATTCTAAATCCTCATAAAATGCTAAGAAATGATGGTTTACGACTGACTTAGCTTTTTTGGCGCAAGGAGTAAAAATCGTTCGTTTCTACAACGAGTAGAAATGACGACAAATAAAATCTGTATTATTATCGGATCAAATTAAAAACTCTGATCATTAGGAAATTTCATGGAACATCGCCAGTTTGTGCAATCAAAAGAAGCAGGACTCTCAATCATTGACCCCTCTAAGAATTTTGTCGAACACATTATAGGCTATGACTATAAATCAATCATCGATTTTGGATGTGGATTTGGATGCCACGTAAACCTCTTTAATGACAATGGCAAGGATGCTTACAGAGTTGATATTAACTTTACTGAAGATGCAAAGGAAGATGCTAAGAAGAAGGGTTATACTCTTTTTGAGGGTTCTTGGAATAGTATCCAAGATCAAAAATTTGATGCGGGTTTTTCGCATCACTGCCTTGAACATGCTAGAGACCCTATTTTGTGGCTTCACGAGTGGGGAAAACTTATCAAAACTGGGGGCTACCTTTTCTTAGTCGTTCCTAAGTATCTTGATATACTCCTTGCCGGACATATTGCAGTTGGTTGGAACAAAGGGACAACAGCTTATAACCTCGCAGTAGCAGGGTGGGATTGCACTGATGGAAAGTTTGATGAAGACGAAAAAAATATCTACGCAATTGTTAGAAAACCAGAAAACTTTGTGATTGAAGACACACATATTTTTGGATTCGGAGATCGCATCCTTGCTCGAATGCCAAAAACTTTAGAACTCCTTCCTAGCGGTACACAACTAGTTGGAGAATACCAAAGCATTTTTTAGGCTATAACACTTTTTTGACAGTGATTCCAATTGATGTCGTTACGTACTTATCTAGCTCCAACTTAAGGTGAGTATAGTCACTGTAAGGTGGCACATCATAGAACAAATCCATCGGTGAATTACCATGGTTAAAGTTAAATTCGATTTCGTGTCCATCAGCTTTTAAATCCGCTGAAAGTTTTTCGAAATCTTTTTTTCTAAAAAGAACTGTTGGACCAGAGGTCAATGTATCGTCATTCGAAGTAAGGTTAAACTCAGTTGTATGTACAACAACACCACCAGGTTTAACGCATTTTAATGAATTTTTTACGAACTCAAGCCCTTGTTCTATTGATCCAAGGTGTTCAAATGCACAAGCAGACCAAGCGAAGTCGTATTCTTTAATATCAGTAGGTATAGCGTTCATATCGACATGTTGAAATTCTACTTTCTTAGTCATTTCCTTGTCTGTCGTAACCCCTCTCTCATTAAGATCCATAAGGCTTTTGGAATATTGATTTGTTTTTACCCATCCAGCCTGTTGGGCCCTATCTTCATGCAAATCAGTTGCTAAAATGTTTACACCTTTGGAAACAAAATAAGCAATAATAGGATCTTTACCGACCCCAAAACCAACACCTGTTTTCTTGTCCTTCAGAAATCCTTTTTGCTCTAAAACTTCTGCAATATAAACAAACTCCCAAGTTTTTCGATGTTTGTATAAAGGAAGCTTTAATCGAGAACACCATTTCTCATAAATTGGCGACTTTAGTTGGCTGAATGTTGCAACTTGAGAACAGGGGTGTTCGAGACTAGGAGTTTCACCTTCAAAATCGATCAACTTTTTAAATACAGGTTTATCTGCGCGTTCATTTTTTTCTAGAATCTCGACTCGTTTTTGAAGTTTATATATGTAATCGTAGATTACTTTTTCTTCCAGATCCATGATCTTTGTCTCCATCACGTCTGCTTTTATGATTTTCCGATAGAGAGATCTGACTTTATAACTTCTTTTAATTTTATTAAGTATTCTTGAAATCATATTTTCCTCTTAAACTAAGTGGGAATCTTCCACTCTTTTCCTTGCCAATAAACTTTTAAATCAGGAGTTTTAAAATTAAATTTCGGCAACTCCCACTTAAGTTCCTCGTTTTCAATCCAAATCTTTGTATTTGATTTCACCCACAAAAAGTTCATCGCATCAATCAAATTAGCAAACCATACACCTTCATTTGATTTAAGATACTTTAAAAAATCTCTGTGTGCTTCAAGACGTTGCTCTTCACTCTCCCATCCATACCAATAGTCAGAGAAGGGATGATCAAGAAATCCAAAGAAGGTATTGCTTTTATAGTGATTATCAAAGCTTTTCTTGTAAACCTTTAGCCCTGTCTCCTTATAGCAATCACCATGAAGCATACATTGTTGAGAGTGGGTAATAATATTTTCTTTTGTTGAGACGTACCCAGCCCTAGAGCTTAAGTACTCCGGATCATTCTTAATGATCCCTCCAACAAATCCTTTTATTCCTGCACGCTCTAGTCCCTTGACAGCGTATTGTGGATTTTGGTGAAAAGGAGAAACGACGTAGTCATAATTATATTTTGAGTTATCAAGTGCTTTCATTAACTTATTTCTAGAAAGAGTTGCTTCTTCATAAGCTCTTTCTTCTGAACCACCCCAATTCTCTGCATGTGAATTTGAATGAGTGACAACAGAACCTCCTCCTTCAATCACCTCGAGCATAAAACTCTTATTCTCACCAGTTAGATCGAGAGAGGTTTTTATGGCCATTGAAAAAGGAACATTCATCTCTTTATATAGTAAAAATAGTTCTCTACCGCTTTTGATATCTTCATCACAGTCAATCCTCATAGTCACAGCAGACTTAAAACCATAAGGAATTTCACTTAAAACAGGTACTGATCCAAATTTTTCCTTATTATAATTAACAAGAAAATCTTCAATAAGACTGAAATCAGTCGAATCACTTAAACCAGCTTCTCGATTCACGACAAAATGGACCTCATTTCCAACTTCTTTTATTCCAATAAAGACGCAAAGTTTTTTTCCTTCATCACTCTCTACATAAGCAAGGACTTCGCTGAATTCACTCTCTCCAAGCTCTGAGTTAGAAATAGACCACTTTGACTTATCATTTGTGATCTTTCCATACCCCAAGTTATTCCATTCATCGAGAAAATCGAAACGGATGTTCTCTCGTTTGGGGTACTTATCATTGGCATAGCTTATCCAAAATTTTTCAGGGAAGTCAGGACTTAATGATGAATAAGGTAAGTTTATGACTTTTTTCATCTCTTCACTTTTGCGAGTCATGTCCTACACTTTACATAACTCGAAATTACAATAAACCTAGACTATTTACAATCTGACAACACTCTTTCGACTTAACATCATTTAGTGAGTCTTCATACTCATAAATCTTTTCTCTGATTTCTACTTTATAATCTTCAATCTCATGAGAATACTCTGTAATCAAGCGATTACAAATATCAATACGTTGATGTTCAGGAGTTCCCTTTATCAGAAAGCTAAAATCAGCGATCAAATCTTGTAAACTATTTTCAAGCGCATATAACCTTAAATTACTAATAGAAATCGAAGTATTTGAATTTTTCGGCTCGAATATTTTTTTGTTACGATAATAATGGAGCAGCACAGCTGTATTCAAATACCTTTGCTCTCTATTATTAGATGTTAGATTAAATCCACTCTCTCTATAGCGAAGAAGAGGCTTGTTAATATTTGATATTCTTTTTCCAGCAAGTGATGCTCTCATCCATAAATCTAAGTCTTCAACTAAAGGTAAAACCTTCCGATATCCTCCAAGACTAACAATGTGTTCTCTTATCATCATTACAGATGGGTGAGCCAGAACAAAGAACTTTGAAGCACTCTCTAAATTAGCGATAATCCTGTCAGACTCATTTTCGAATGTGATAGTTTCTTCCGCATCCTTATCAAAACCAAGTAGCTTACTCCAACCGAAGATAGTTATATCTGTCCCCAAAATAGAGATCTCAGGGTGAGATTCTAAAAAGTTATATTGATACTCAAGCCTGTTAAATTCAGAAATGTCATCCCCATCCATTCTCGCTATATATTTTGACGATGCGACGGCAACTCCCTGATTTAACGCATCTACAATTCCATGTCCTTGAGCTTCAAATACTTTAAGTCGGTTATCGGATAAAGCTAGCTTCTTGCAAACTTCAGCAGTCCCATCTGTAGAGTGGTCATTAATAACAATAACCTCGATATCTCTTAGTGTTTGATTTAAGATTGATCCCAAAGCCTCTTCAAGAAACTTTTCTCCATTTTTCACAGGAATAACCACGCTGACAACACTCATAAAGTTAACACACCTCTAAAACTACAAATGAGAAGAGACTTTTAAAGCTTGGGTGAACATCACTTCATAATCTTCTTTCACTTCGAGTGGATAATTTCGTTTAACATTTTTAAGTATGAATAGACTAAAGCCTCCCCACATTTCACCTTCACACTTTCCTGAAGTATGTAGAATCCCTGGGGCAAAATCTATATCGGCGTAAAACAAATGCTTGTAAGTATTATAATCTATCGACTTAACTGCTTTTCTAACTTCAGGGTTGAAAGTATCATGAACCAAAATAATACAAGTTTCCTGAGGAACAAAGTTTAAACAATTAACGATATCTTCCCGAGCACCTTCATAACTATGATCTCCATCAATATGAATAAATGATAAGTTTTCCTTAATGAAACTTTCATTTAAGAATGATGGCAAAAGATCTTTTGAGTTTCCTATTCTAAATTCAATATTCTTGAAGTTTTTAGAAAGTCTAGACTCGATAGTTTGATCAATATCCATACAATAACCAACTTCTGAGTTTGATGATAAGACCTGCAAGCTTCCACCTTCTCTACTACCAATCTCCAAGGCAACCTTGGGTTTTAAGTCTTCTAGTAAGTGCGTGAATAAAACTTTTTCAAAGTCTACCATTTCCCATTTTTCAGTTAATGCAGAACTTAATTCCCTGTTTTTAAACAGGTAATTCTTCAAATACTCTCCACTTTCCA
>JAUHYH010000104.1 GCA_030426585.1 Bacteriovoracia bacterium | reverse complement strand
TATCCAAAAACTTTTCTTCTTCGTCACTAAACCACTTCTCAAGAGTATTTCGATTTAAAGAAAATTCTCTCTCATTAATCCTTAAGCTAACATCAGGGAATCGCAATGAGCCTTCTTCATAATCAATGTCTAAAGCGAGTTGATTAAAATTAGTTACAGGCTTTTCAACTCTTGCCTTAATTCGACCATCACTGTCTCTATAAAGTGCGATTGTAAGGTAAAGAGTAAATGAAGGAGCTTTTTGAGCTGCATTGAGGATGAAACGATTGGTTCCAATCTCTCCCAACCAGTCATTATTAAGATCAATAATAGAAAGAGAACGCTCAACTCCAAAACTGATATTACTTGCAGATATCTTAAAATTAACTCCAGCAAGATAGTCTCTATCCGAGTAGCCATTAATTGTATTGGGATCAAAGAAATCAATCGAGACTTTATCCCATTTTGTTTGAAGAAAAAGTCCATCGAGAGTGACCTGTATGTCGTGATTATTGAGAACAAAGCCATCTAAAACTTTTGAAAGTTCATCTTTAACCTTTTTTAATACCTTAAGGGACTTATCACCACATTTGTTACAATCAGCCTCTTCATTCTCTTCAATCTTGTGAACAATCTTTTCAAAATAATAATACTCAGTCTCAATTCCATTTTCTCTTAGAAGGTTTAGCAAATTGTCTTGAAAATACTGCAGACCTTTATTGCTTAAACTAATCCCAAGCGAGTCATTGATCTGAGGGCGATCGTTTGCAAATCCCCCCAACAAACAAGATAAAAACACGAATAAACTAAAAAGAACTGCCCTCAATTTCATAGTCTGAACACTATAAAGGATAATTCCCATAAATCGACGCGGTGCCCCTAAATTTTCTTGGCCTTTGTAATTTTTACACCAAAGCTCTCATTTCTTTGTTAGGATCTAGGTATGAGCTCATTATCTAAAGAACTACACCAGCACGCCGTTGAAGCCCGAAAAAAGTCCTATTCCCCTTACTCCAAATTTCAAGTAGGAGCTGCGGTTAAGTTCCAAGGCGAAGATAAAATTTACTCTGGATGCAATATCGAAAACTCAAGCTACGGTGGTTGTATTTGTGCGGAAAGAGTCGCCATTCTCAAAGGTCTCTCAGAGCTCGGTGAAAAAAAAATTGAACAAATCCTCGTTGTCACAGGAAGTCCGAAAGGCGATAACCCTTGCGGCCTTTGCTTACAAACAATCAATGAATTCTCTACAACTAATACCGAAATCCTGATCGCTAACCTCAACTCTGTCCAAAGCTCAGGGAAAGTGAGTGAATTCCTCCCTAATTCCTTTGATTCTAGCAACTTACCCTAATTTACCTACTCTTAATTCTCAATTGAGTTTTACCCTCTATTACCGATAAAGCTTTTTGAATAGGTGGAAGATGGCATCACAAGAGCTTTTGGTAAGACGAATTTTTTCTTTTATATTTGATTATTTCTGTATCATGTTTTCATGGATCGCCATTAATACGGGCTTAACAAGGTTTTACTTGTCACTTGCCAACCATTTTAACTTCGCACCAACTTTTACCTTTGAGGATCATTTTATCGTTTTTAGTTTAGTTTCTATCTTTCCTGTTTGCTTCATTGGTTACTTCACTGCCAACTACTACCTCTCACGAGGAAGTACTCTTGGAAAAACTCTTATGGGAATTCGTTATGAATGTAGCAGGGAGCACCAACTGAACAGTTGTCTGACAAGAGCTATTTTACAATTTTTTAGTTTTCTCATGGTCAGCATCCCAAATCTTACAAGTTTTTTCTCTTCAGATAATCGATCAATGATTGATATGTTTATGAAAAACACTCACCTTCCAATCGATCCGACACATGATCTCTCCATTGAGGAAATTGATAATGTACTAGAATTTCCTAATTATGAATGGGATTTATCAGTTACGACCGGCACCGGTTTAACCGACGAGGTTAAATCAGAAACAGAAAAAGAAGCCGCCTAGAAGTCAGCAACTTCAGGAACAAAACCTCTCGCATACCGAATCAAATCAACAACCTCTCTGACGGCACCAGCCCCACCAGGAAGCATTGTCACATAATCTGCTTGTTCTTGAATTTCATAACTTGCTTGAGGAACCGTTACCCCAAAGCCAGCTTTTCGAATGAGAGGAAGATCAAAGAACTCATCACCCATATAGAGGATTTCCGAATCTTTTGCTTCTGTTTTTTCTTGAATATCAAGATAAGCACTTCGCTTATCCTCGTTACCGAGATAAGAATGTTCAATTCTCAAGTTCTCAACCCTTTTATTAAGTCCTAAACTATTCCCCCCAGAGATAATGCCCACTTTAAGCCCAGCTTCCATTAACATTTTTAAACCGTAACCATCTCTGGCATTAAAAAAACGGTTAAAGCCCACCTCTGAGCCTTGATAATAAAGAGTTCCATCGGTAAGAATCCCGTCACAATCGAAGAGTGCGACTTTTATTTTTTTTAACTGCTCTTCAAAGTCTTTTGCGACAGCTCTTAAATCTTTCATAACTCATCCACACATTTTTTTATTTTTATTAGTTGTCCCACAATTTTCTTCACGTCTTTTAGAGGCATTTGAGTTGCAGCATCACTTAATGCCTTTTCAGGATTAGGATGGGCTTCCATAAAAATCCCGTCAGCTCCAGCTGCAATAGCGGCTTTTGCGAGTGGAACGATTGCCTCTCTCATTCCGCCAGTACTTGTTCCGAGTCCACCTGGTCGCTGAACACAATGAGTAGCATCGTGAATAACTTTAACACCAAAAGACTTCATGGTTTGAAAGCCACTCATATCAACAACGAGGGTATTATAACCAAAACTCGTCCCTCGTTCGGTTAAAAGTATCTGCTCTAAAGGAAGGATAGTTTTTGCTTTTTCAACAATATTCCCCGCATCGCTAGGGCTTAAGAACTGACCTTTTTTTACTTTTAATATCCCACCAGAAGCTTTACAAGCTTCTGCCCCTGCAATGATCATATCTGTTTGCCGACAAAGAAAAGCTGGTACTTGTAAAACATCGACAACTTTCCCCACAACAGCTGCTTGATCAGGAGTGTGAAAATCAGTAAGTGTTTTAAAACCAAACTCTTCTTTAATGGTTTCCATTATTTTAAGACCTTCATCAATTCCGGGTCCTCTTTTCGTATCCCCACTACTTCGGTTGGCTTTATCAAAACTTCCTTTAAAAGTGACATCAATTTCACTTTCAAAATCTTTTAGATCTTCTCTTAAAGTTGAAGCAACTTCTCTTGCGAGATCAAGACTCTCCAGCATGCAAGGACCTATAAAAAATGGAATCTTACTCATGAATTCTTTCCTTTTAATTTTGCATCGTACGAAGCCTTAATGAAGTGGCTAAAAAGCGGGTGCGGTTTATCTGGCTTCGATTTGAACTCTGGGTGATACTGACACCCAATAAAGAATGGGTGTTGTTCGAGTTCTATCACTTCTACTAAATTCAGCTCTGTATTTTTACCTGAAATAACAATGCCATTTTTAACGAGTTGATCGACAAAGTCATTATTGACCTCTAGTCGGTGTCGATGCCTCTCTGAAATCTTAGCGGTTCCATACACTTTCTCTGCAAGAGAGCCTTTCAAAAGGTCACAATCATATGCCCCTAAACGCATACTTCCCCCTTTAGATCCCTCTTTACTCTGACCTTTCATATAATGAACAATGAACTCCCCAGACTTTTCAAACTCTTCTGAAGTTGCTTGAGTAATACCCGCACAATGACGAGCAAATTCAATCATCGCCAGTTGCATACCAAGACAAATTCCAAAGTAGGGAACATGTTGTGTTCTTGCAAACTGAACAGCTTTAATCTTCCCTTCAGTTCCTCGTTCTCCAAAACCCCCGGGAACAAGGACTCCTGAAATATCAGAAAATCTCTTTGCGATATCTTCTTCAGAAAGATCCTCTAACTCATCCGCATCAAAGTATTTTAAATTTAATTTTAGCTGATTGTAATAAGCACCATGCTTCAGGGCCTCATCGAGAGACTTATATGATTCAATGAGGTCAGTGTACTTCCCTATAACCCCTATCGTAACTTCATCTTTAGGATTCTCAGCATTGAAAACAACTTGCTTCAAGGAACTCACATCAGGAGCCGAAGTCCACATGCCTAAAAGTTCAGTAATTCTTTGATCGAGTCCTTGGTTATGAAACTCTAAAGGAACTTTATAAATTAAGTCCTGATCAAGTGATTTAAAGACATTATGCTTAGGAACATTACAGAAAAGAGAAATTTTATCCATGATACTTTGATCGATATCTCTCTCAGCTCTTAAGATAATCACCTGAGGAGTAAGACCTAGAGATCTTAGTTCTTTTACAGAATGTTGTGCGGGTTTTGACTTCAATTCTCCAGCCGCTTCAAGATAAGGAACGAGAACCAAATGAATGAAAAGAACATTCTCTTGCCCAACATCCTGGGCCAATTGTCTGATTGACTCTATATACGGCTGAGATTCAATGTCCCCAACAGTCCCACCAATCTCTCCAATTAAAAGCTCACAGTTATCAGCGGCTAAATGAATTCTTCTTTTTATTTCGTTCGTTATATGAGGAACAACTTGAACGGTTTTTCCAAGATATTTCCCCTCTCTCTCATTCTCAATAACTTCAAGATAAACCTGACCTGTTGTAAAATTATTTTTCTTTGAAAGTTCCAGAGTTGTAAATCTCTCGTAATGTCCAAGGTCTAAATCAGTCTCAGCTCCATCATCAGTAACAAAAACTTCTCCATGTTGAGTCGGGCTCATTGTTCCGGGATCAACATTGATATAAGGATCCATTTTTAAGAGGTTGATTGAAATCCCTCTTCTCTCCAGAAGACTGGCGATACTAGCAGCGGCGAGGCCTTTTCCTAGTGAACTTGCTACTCCCCCTGTAATGAAAATGTACTTCTTTGCTCTTTCGTTCATTTTCTCTCCCGTAGAAAATTTTCGACTTTGGAAACATCTTCTGGGCGATCGACTCCTATTAATTCTGCATCAGTCAATTGCACCCCGAGTTTCAATCCATTCTCTAAAGCTCTTAGTTGTTCTAACTTTTCAAAGTTTTCTAGTACAGATGGCTCAAAAGAGAGAAATCTCTTCAACGCTTCTGTTTTATAACAATACACTCCGATATGTTGGTACCACTCAGCCCCTTGCTTGTCTCTATCAAAGGGGATTGGTGATCTCGAGAAATAAAGGCATTCTCCAGAACTTGTTGGAACAAGCTTCACAATATCAGGATTATTGATCCCCTCACCCTGCCGTACCTTCCCTAATGTCGTAATATCAAATTGAGGGTTTTTAAGATGAAAGTCTAAAAGCTTTTTAACTTCTTCACCTCGCAACAGTGGTTCATCTCCTTGGACATTAACGATAAAGTCATATTTATCTTTGAGAAAGCGATCAACAGCCAAACCAATTCTCTCACTCCCACTAGGTACATCATCATCAATTCTATAAACAGTTCCAATTGACTCAAGAGAAGCTTCAATCTTGTCATTATCAGTAACAACTGCAACATCAAGACCTGAGTCTTCCATGTTTTGATAAACCCTATGAATCATAGGTTTACCGTCGATCAAAGTGAGAGGTTTGCCCGGGAATCGAGAGGATTCATATCTTGCTGGTATAAGAATCACCGCTTGGGCCATAAGCCCTTAATATATAACAGAAATCGAAGAATAGATAGCTGAGTAAATGACTTTATGCAGCTTAGGAAGGAGGCTTTCCTTTTACTCACTCAACGCCCAGATTTGTTATAATAATCCTATGAAATGGATTCTATTTTTCATGCTTTCTCAGCAAGCGCTTGGTGTGACTTATCATGAGCTATATTGCAACCGGATCGATCGAGAGCAAAATGAACGCAACCAGCTCATTGTCCAAATTGATAATACCCTTAAAAGGATCAAGCAGGTTCTTTCGCATGAACACGCAGAAGGCTTGATTAATCGAAAAAAGTTTCTACGCTATTATAAGAACTGGGATTACAAGAACCAGCGACTCAAAAGGAAGTCTGCGAACTATATTGAATTTGCTGTCACCAGAGGTTGCCCCTTATTATGAAAATTTTATTTTTTATCCTTCTCGTCTCATGTTCTGCTTTTAAAAATCATCCCGAAGGAGATCTCACTGACAAAGACCGTGCAGAGAGATCACTCCCTTATCATGAGAAAAATACAAGCTATAATATTTTAATCCTTGTAGACCTTGAGGTAACTTTCTATAAACCGTTACCCGAGTGGGAACAACAACTTCAATACTTTATTTGGAACCTTTACAAGGACAGACAACTCCTCGTGGCCATTAGCCCACTAGATAACCGCTATGAGTTTGTCATGGCCTCAAACTATAAAGAGCTCTCGCCTAATCACAAAGAGTTACCAATTAAGGATTTAAAAGAAATTAAACTCACGACTATTGAGAAAATCAAAAACCAAAGAACGGCAGGGATATCCCATGCTTTGAATAAACTCAAATTTCTTTCAAGTAATGGATTCTTCGCCCCTCACCTTGATACCCATGTTATTATTATTAGCCCCGACGATGATTGGGACTACTACACAAATATGGAAGGAAGAATTTTAAAGGACCACTACCCTCAACGCTTATCAAGTCTAAAATTACTTAATAAAGATATTTATACAGGAAAACTTGAAAAAGTTCGGTACTACGATTTCGAACAACTCCGTTTTCACACGATTTCGAGGCATAACAAAAACTGTCGGAGTGGTAGAAAAGATTTTTATCGTTACCGAATGGCTTCAAAGGAAATTTACGAACATTATGTTGAAATGGTTGATGCCGGTACATGGCCAGACTTCTACAATTACTGCTACCAAGACCTTAGTAAGATATTTAAAAACATTTATGAGTCAATTAGGCAGCGTAAGTATCTCCCAATGTAGGATTACTTAATCGTCGTAATGACATACTCTTGAGAATTAAAAAGTGAACTCTCAGCCTTCACATAAGATTTTGCAGCATCGATCGAATCAAAAGCCCCGAGACTCACTCGGTACCACTTTGATTTGCTAGCACCAAGCTCAACTTCATTGATAAGAGGTTTATAGCCACGAGCAATAAAACCACCCGCAAATTGCTGAGCCTCTTCAATTGTTTTGTATGAACCAAGTTGTACTGTATATTTTCCAATGATATCGCCAGAGATTTCAGCTTGATCACCTTTTTCTACAGATGGAGTTTCAGCCGGTTGGGCAATTTCATCTTGTTCAGGTGCTTTAAAGTTTTTTCTATCGAGCTTTTCAAACTCATCTTGAAGTTTTTGAAAAGTTTCTTCATCAAGATTTTGGGGTTCTTGAGTAGCAACTTCTCCATTCGTCGCCGGAGCTTCACTCACAACATTTTCAACATATTCTTCTTTATCAGATTTAAGTTCGAACTCTCGAACATTTTCTTCTGTAATACCAACATGATCGAGCGCCCGTTTCTTCCCAAGTCTCATGCCTAGCACAAAAGCTGTAATCGACATGATAACAAAAAAGAAGACAAGCAATGAGAGCTCGACTCGATCAAAAACAAAAACGCGGCTTTTTCTTTCCATAAATCTATTCTAGTTAAGATTCACATTTTTAGAAACAGTAAAATTTATTTCAATGATCTCTGGGAATTTCTTCTTTGTAAACCAATAACCCCTTTATTTTCGAGTATTTACTAAAACCTACTAAAAGAGATCCTTGCATCCATTAAATAAAAATAAAGGAGAAAAAATGCTAAGAAATGATGAAAAAGGCCAAGCAGTGATGGAGTACGTACTCCTGACAGGATTAATCGGTGTTTTTAGCATCTTCGCGATTCGAAACTTTGGTGAAGAAATTGAGAAAAAACTTCAAAGTTCCATCAAAAGAATTAATAAAACCGTCAGGATCCGATAGTGATTATCTTAAGAAAGATCATATGGCTACCTCTCAGCTTAGCACTTCACTGGGGCTATCTTAAGAACTCGGAAAAGATTCTTAAAAAGGCGTATGAGGTTTGTAAGAATAAGGGCTATAGCAGTTTCAACTTTTTAATTTTTATCCTCAACTGTTTTCTTATTTTTATCCAGACATTGAAAACCGAGCAAATTATCCAATGCCAAAAGGGAATGATTGAGCTTGAAGAGCTTTCGTGGCTGACCTTAATTCTAACAACTTCAATATGGGGGCTTAAGTTTCAATTGGAGCTCTTGCCATGAAAAAGATTGTTTTAGCTCTTCTGATCATTTCAATTATTGCCTATGAATATTCAACGATACCTTCAAAGCAGCCAAAAAGCCTTAACTATGAAATTACTTATTAGCTTATTATTAATTCAAAAAGTTTTCGCAAACACTCCCATAATCATCTATGGGAATAACTCTGAACAACTACAGGAAGTCACAAAGTCGGTTAGTAATGAATTAAAAGTTCCGCAGAGTCTCATTACTTCTCGTTTTGAGAAGAATCCCTGTCATAGGAAAAATAACGAGCAAAATGTACTTACTCTTTGCTTAGAAGGAACGAAGCTTAAGGTCCTTCAGAAAAACGAGGACCTGTTGAATAACGCTTATAGGGTTTTTAGAAAAAAATGATAAGAAATTACTTATTTGGATGGATAGAAAACTTAGGAGTTGATCCTTTATTTCTATTCGCTGCTTTTCTCTTTTTACCAGTTTTTGAAGCTTTTCTCTTACGGATGGCTTTTGTCTGCTTAGTATTTGATGCCATAAGGCTCCCCCATTTGTTTAGGAGGCTAAGATTCCACAAAATACTGTGTTTTGTCAAAGCTCTTCCTCTTTGTTTTTTTATTTCGCCATGCGTAGCAAGCTCCCCTAGCAACCTCTACCTCTCCAAAGGCGAGCAAATTACTATTCCGGCGATAGGGTTGAAACAATTCTCTGTCGGAAACCCAGAAGTCTTGGGGAGACGCTATTCCCCAAG
>JAUHYH010000103.1 GCA_030426585.1 Bacteriovoracia bacterium | reverse complement strand
ATGCGTTTAAATATTCTTTCATCAAGTGTGATTTTATTAGAAAAATTCGTAAGAGTTTTACTAAATTCAGAACCATAACTTCTCAGCTTGTCAGTTGCATGCGCGCTATAAAGTCCGTAAAAGACACTCGCGACATGATCAAGATCCTCTGAGAGAGCATCGAGATCTTCAATAACTGACTTAAAGGAAACTTCCGTTTTCTCCGCATAGTTTTCAAGTTCTGCTTCAGCTTTTTCCACTGTTTGTTTTAGTGCGGGAATAAAATCTTCTTCTGTGATTTTATCAAAGGCAACAGCATCGAAAGGAAGTTTGTGATTAATTAATAAAGGGTTTTGACTCATTTTAATATCCTTGAAGATTAAAGACTCATTATACTGGCCTCATTAAAAATATCTAGTTTCATTAATGAAAAATCACAATTCTTCTATCAACGAACTAAATAGAAAACATTAAAACCTATAAAAACTTCGATTTGAATAACTTGGAGTTCACAGAGTGAAAAAGCCCCCACCCTCTTTCCTGCCGGGGGCAGTCCCATTCGGGACATCACTCTGTGTTTTTATTTTAGTTTGATTTTAAACCCAGAACAACTGGGTAAAAAGGTCTGGTTATACGTTCCTAGTTTAACTAGGATTTAAGGGGACTGTCGCCGGTCTGATCCTCTTGAAACTCATCAATTGAGGGGTACTTATCAAGATCTAAGCTAAACTTATGATTTTGTTTTTTCATAAACTCAAAGAGCTTCTCTCGAGTCTCACCACTCACTAGGTGCTCCATCAAACAAGAGTCATTTTGAGCGGCTTCTTCACTCACCCCAACAACATCTTTTAGAAAATAATAAAGTAAAGTCCGAGAAGTTAGAATTTTATGAACTTCCTCATGTCCTGTTTCCGATAGAGAAAGAAATTTACTTTCATCCTCAACGACGAGGTCTTTTTTCTTAAGATTATTAACGGCGGTTGAGACCGAACCTTTGGTGAGATTTAAATCTTTCGCAATATCGGTCACACGGGCGTAACCATTTTTTTCTTTTAGCTTGTGGATAGTGAGGAGGTAGTGAACCATCGAATGGGTTAATTCACTCTCGGCCGTATGATTTACTTTTTTATCCATTTTGTCCTTATTTGATACTTCTCTCTTACCCTAAGTGCTTTATATTATTCGCCTATGGGCCGGGATTTGTAAACTTTTGTTGCCATTGCGCCCCATGAGAAATGTCTTTTAACTCTCTGAAATTACTGGATTTTTCTATAGCTTTCACCTTAGAAACCGATAAAGACGATAATAGAACTATGAGAAATATAAGCCACTTCCTTATTCAATGGCTCATCTTAGGGCTTGTTTGGAATCCTGTCTTCGCCCAGGAGGCTGGATCAGCAACTCAAGATATTGCTAATAAGTACAAATACAAAGAGTTCATTCATCAAGATACTGTTGATGCCTATGAGAAAGAATGTGAAAACTTAAAAGGTGGCTGTAATCCTAATGCTCCTACCCAAAATGGGATCGACGTTGTTAACAGTGTTATCGCAAAGTTAGCCATGGGGGTTCTTGTTGGAGGAGGAATTGCTGAACTTGTTAACGGTTTTAATTTAAAAGTTAGTAAAAGTGATGCTTTAAAAAAGAAAAACATGCAAGGTAAAATTGCTAAATATGCAAAAGAGGGAAAAACTGACAAAGCTCAAAAACTCGTTAACTTTGATGAGAGTGCAAAGGGTGAACAACTTTTAGATAATGATAAAGTTAATTCGAAAGATGCAGAAGATAGCGGCGGTTTAGGAAAAATCTGTAAGCTTGTAGCAACAGCTGGAACTATGGGATTAACAATTGCTGATCTTATGGCAAAGAATAATGCTGAAAAAAAATACAAAAAAGCAGATACGGAAATTGCACAAACAGAAGCGCTCTATACAATCGCAAATAATCATGATCAAAATAGAAAATCGAATGTAGCTCAAGCTTCCATTTTTGGAACAGTAGCAGTTTGTTATGGAATTGCTGCTGCGATTGAATACACTCCTTATGGAGATAAAAAGAAAGCCGTTGAGTATACGGTCTACGCAGGGTTAGCTGGAACTCTAGCGTCTCTTTCTGGAATCAGTGCGGATAGACATGCAGAAACCAGAGACAAAGCCACAGAAGCTGCTGCAAGAATCCCTCAGAAAGGAAACTGCCACCCAGGAACACCATGCTTCTGTGCTGAAAAAAGAGAAAAGTCAGAAGAGTTTCATAACGCTGAATATGAAAAGAATTGCGTCCTTGATGAACTCCAAAGAGGAGACTCTACTCTAATCGGAATGGCGTGTATTAATGGACAAGGGCAACCCGATCCCGCCTGTAATTGCAAAAAGAATAACACTTGCCTTGATGAAACCATCAAAAAAGAAATTCAAGGTCTGAACTTAGATAATAAGCTAAAAGCGCATCTTGCTGATTCATTTAATATTGTTACGAATGGATCTCTTTCAGGTAAGCAAGCCGACTTAATTTCCAAAAGAGCTAATGTTTTTCAAAAAATTGCTGAGAAAAATGCTGAGAAATTACTTAACGGTCAAAGTATTAAGCCAGGAGATAGTGAACTGGCTTCTGCTTACCAGTCAAATGGAATGTCTCCTGTAACAGCGGCAATTGCTTCTAGTGCAAAGCTTAGCCCTGCAGCCAAGGCCAAGCTTGCCAAAATAACCGGAACAACGATGCCCTCACGCTATGCTCGAACTGGCTCAAATAAAAAGAAAAGTTACCATAAAGCTCAACAACCAAACTTTGCCATTAATTATGGTGTTGATGACCTTTTCAAGAAGTTAACAGAAGAACAAAAAACAGCTGAGATAGATCCTGCTGAAAGACTTAAGCAATATAAAAGAATCAGAGCTCAAAAACGGGCGATGGCCATGGCTGAAATCAACCCACTAGAAAACGAGCCTATCTTTGATATTATTTCTCAACGTTATTTAAAATCTGGATTTATAAAAATAGAAAATTAGTTATAGTCAGGCGAGCGCTAGCTCCTAATGCCTGACTATAACCTCTATATTGAATCAATAGCTTCAATGAAAATATTATTAAGTTTTACGTAAGCAGCAGCACCGTCTTTTGCAGCAGCTTGTCTGAACCCTTCAGCATCAAGTGTCAGTAACTTCTTTGCGACAACCTTCATGACAGCTTGAATAAGGCGCCCCTTATCAGTGTTAAATCGCGGATTAGAAAGGTAGTGCTTATAAACATGGTAACGAGTTGGAGTTAATAAATTGTGAACTCCGAAATGTACTCTAACTTCGATACTTTTAGAATCGACAGCAAGACCGCCCTCTTCACTTACACCGATGACGGCTTTTGCATTTTTTCCAAGACTTCTTAAACGAGTTCCTATCGCTTTTAGAGAATTCTCGTGATTTCCAAAACTTCTTAAGCGAGTGCTCATCTGGCCATACTTGCTTTTAGCCATAACCCCTACATGATGAAGTGATTCTTTAATGACTTCAGAGTCACCAGTCAGAGTCACTGCAAAAATATCTGCTAGAAGTTCGTGAATCCCACCTCTAATCAGATAAGCTGTAGGACTATCTTTATGCTTTGAAATGAATTTGTTAAATATTGGTCCTAAGTTTTTTTCAATAATGTAATGAGCATACTCATGCATAACAATTGGCGTGAGGTACTTAGGATGTTTTGAATAACTCTTTCCATTCGTCCCTTCTTGGTAAAATACCTGAGGCATTGTAATCACTTCACCTAAATGTTTTGAATAGAAAGCATTATCAAATTTCTTTTGAAGAACAATATTGATGTCATGAAAATGAGAGTTTGTTTTCATGCTTGTACTAAGAATCTTATCCATCTTTGAAAGAATATTAAGAAAATTATCAATTTTTCCACAAGCAGCTTTGTGAGTTGGCTTATCCATATGAAGAGAAACATCAGAGAACAACCAGTTATAATCGTAATCTGTATCAACAGAACACTTCGGCTCCGCATATTGAACCATCTTACCTGTCATTTGGTGAAAAGCTTGAGTCATTAAAAGGCTAAATTCTTGTTTCGTGATTTTCTTTTGAGCAAGAGCGCTGAAAGAAACGAGAGAGAGCAAGAGCCAGATTTTCATTAATTTTCCTTTTGTTTGGTGGGGAAACTTACCAATAAATAAAAAAACTGGTCAACAAAAGGCCCCTAGTTGTAAAGAAATGTAAGAAGGTTTAGCCGAGAAATTACTGCCCTAGGTCATCAAAGAGGTCGACTCGGTCTTGGTGTCTTCCACCCTCAAAGTCAGTAGAAAGCCATTTGGAAACGATTTTCTTAGTTGTTTCAAAATCAGTCATTCGTGATGCAAGACATAAAACATTCGCATTATTGTGACGTCGACTCATTTCAGCATCTTCTTCTGTCAGACAGCGGGCCGCTCGAATTTTTTTGTAACGATTGGCCACAATCGACACACCAATTCCTGATCCACAGATCAAAATACCCTTGGCGTTTTCGTCTTTTTGAACTTCTTGGGCAAGCTTAGAAGCAAACACAGGATAATGGACACTCTCTCCTGAGTTTGTTCCTAGATCAATGACATTGGATTGGAGCTCCTTGAGGAAATCAAGGAGCTCTTCTTTTCTCTCGTACCCTGCATGGTCACAAGCTAGGTAGAGAGACATGATTAGTACCGGTAGTATTCAGGCTTGAAAGGACCTTCGACTGTGACGCCAATATAGTCTGCTTGATCCTTTGAAAGAGTTTCAAGTTCAACACCAATTTTTGAAAGGTGAAGTCTCGCAACTTTTTCATCAAGATGCTTAGGAAGCATATAAACTTTGTTCTCATAATTAGCAGAGTTGTTCCAAAGTTCAATCTGAGCCAATGTTTGGTTAGTGAATGAGTTCGACATTACAAATGACGGATGCCCTGTTGCACACCCAAGATTCACAAGTCTTCCTTCAGCAAGAACGTAGATTGTACTATCACCAACTTTGTACATATCAACTTGTGGCTTGATTTCAACTTTTGTATTTCCGTGAGTTTTATTTAACCACGCCATATCGATTTCATTATCAAAGTGACCGATGTTACAAACAATCGTTTGATCTTTCATCATTTCAAAGTGCTTAGCAGTTAAGATGTCTTTGTTCCCCGTAGCTGTTACGACGATGTTAGCTTCTTTAATGGCTTTATCCATTGGCATAACTGCAAATCCGTCCATCGCTGCTTGAAGAGCACAGATAGGATCGATTTCAGTAACGATAACTCGAGCCCCGTTTCCTCTTAGCGAAGCAGCAGAACCTTTACCAACATCTCCATAACCAGCAACAACTGCTACTTTACCAGCGATCATAACGTCAGTTGCTCTTCTAATAGCGTCAACGCAAGACTCTTTACAACCATACTTGTTATCAAATTTGGACTTTGTAACAGAATCATTAACGTTAATAGCTGGCATCGGAAGTGTACCGTTCTTCATACGATCATAAAGTCTGTGAACACCAGTCGTTGTCTCTTCAGAAAGACCTTTAATATTTTTGGCAAGCTCTGGGAACTTATCAAAAACCATATTCGTAAGATCCCCACCATCATCAAGGATCATATTAAGAGGTTCACCATTTTTAAAATTGAAAAGTGTTTGCTCGATACACCAATCAAATTCTTCTTCGTTCATCCCTTTCCAGGCATAAACAGGAATTCCAGCAGCAGCAATCGCAGCAGCAGCGTGATCTTGAGTTGAGAAGATATTACAAGATGACCAAGTTACGTCAGCTCCAAGAGCTGTAAGAGTTTCAATCAAAACCGCTGTTTGGATTGTCATGTGAAGACAACCAGCAATGTTTGCACCTTTAAGTGGCTGGCTTGCACCATACTCTTCTCTAAGGGCCATAAGTCCTGGCATCTCAGCTTCAGCGATCGTGATTTCTCTTCTTCCCCACTCAGCAAGACTAATATCTTTAACCTTATAAGGTACTTTTTCTGTTGTTTTAGCTGGAGTCGCAGTTGTCATGTTTGTCTCCTCAATTACTTCCATTGGGTCTTCCTTTGTAAATTCGTGTAAATATGGACTGAGCGTAGCATAAGCCGAGAGGATTTGGTATACCCTGAGGCTTATGGCGGACTACTCAAAGCTTGCACCCTCAACTATCAGGGCAATTCTAGAACAATACTCCCTAACTGGGATGACTGAGGTAGTTCCCCAAAGCCATGGAATCTCAAACTCAAACTACGTTATCCGCTTCCAAGAACATGAGCCCGTTTTATTAAAGGTCTCAAATGATAAAGATATTAAGCAGTTAGGCGGAGAACAAGATATTTTATTGGCCCTAGAACAAAAACAATTCCCTTACTCCTTAACACCCTATCTAAATAAAGAAGGAGAGGCGGTATACCAGCAGGACGGTTACCATGGCGTTGTCTATCCTTTTGTTAACGGACAAGTCCCAGAGGTTAATCAAGAAAATTTACAGGAACTAGCAAAAGCCCTGGGGACACTGCACAACTTGCAGCTAAATCAAGAGTACTTAAGAGATCACACCCTTGTTGGCTACGGTCTTGAGTCCCTCCTGTTTTATGTTTCTCAACCTCTTTGCCCAGAAGACTTTAAACAAGCTTTCCATAAAGTTTTTTCTAAAATAAATCTCGAGCAACTCCAGCAAACCAAGTTTGAATCAGGGGTAATTCATGGTGATCTTTATTACGACAACTCTCTTTTCCAAAATAAAAGATTGGTGAAGATTATTGATTTCGAACAATCGGGAATTGGTGAGTATATCTTAGACCTTGGAATCTCAATTTCAGGAAGTTGTTTAAAGGGAGATGACCTTGATCAAAAACTGATTGATGACTTTGTAAAAAGTTATGAGTCTATTCGCCCTTTGCCTAAAGAAGAAAAAGAAGCTTTAGAAACCTTTATTCATATAGGATTATTTTCAATTGCTCTTTGGAGAATTAAACGCTTTTTTGAAGGGACACTTGATAAGACGAAGGCTGAATCGTATCGGCAGTTAATTGAAAGAAGCTTGAGGTATCATGAAAAAATCTGAAGCCTTGTATTTTGCTTCATGCCCGCTTCGTCTTGAATCTGTTCTTGAAAAGGAAATTCAGAAGCAGGGAATCACTGAAACAAAACCGCAAAAAGGCGGGGTCTCTTTCGAAGCTTCTTTTGAACAAGCTTTAAAAGTTCTCGTTCGTTCAAGAACAGCTAGTCGGGTCTATAAGGAACTCACGCGGTTTCAGGTAAAAGACGAAAAAGATCTTTATTATCAGGCCAAGGATCTTCCTTGGCATAAGATCTTTGATCCAACTTTAAAATTTAAAATCTCCGTGACTCAAGCACCTTCCTCTCAAAAGAAAAAACATTCTAAATTTAAGAATACTCTCTACCTTGCTCAAGTTATCAAAGACGGTCTTGTTGATCGCTTTAGAGCAGAGAGTAACTTCCGCCCTTCTGTTGAAGTCAAAACACCTGATGTGATTTTTCATGCGCACATTGAGCCCAATGAAAACATTCATTCAAGTAAAGAGTGGGTCAGACTAATGATCGACCTTACCGGAACACCTTTGTCTCATAGAGGTTACAGGAATACAGAGCATAGAGCTCCCATGAGAGAGAATCTTGCTGCAGGGATATTAGAACTTTTAGACTGGAGTCCAAAAGAGGATGTTTTTATCGACCTCATGACAGGGTCAGGAACTTTTCTCTTTGAAGCTTTTTTCAAACAAAGAGACTTAAGCCCCCAAGTTAAAAAGTTAAAACTCCTTAATCGAAATATTCAAAAAGACGTTTGGGCCTTTCAAAAACTTCCTCAATTTGAAGGCTATGAATCACTCTTAAAACCGATTGTTGAGGAGGAAATGACTAAATTTCTTTCTCAAGAAAAACTTCCTCCAATTATTGGAATAGAAATCAAAGATCGCTATATAAAAGAACTTCAGGATAACCTAGAGAAATATAAAATCGCCGACTCTGTTATTATCAAACAAGCAGATGCTAGGACCTTTGATAGCTTTAAAGATCAAAATATCCAGTTTTTCTGCAACCCTCCTTATGGAGAGAGACTTGATAAAGATTCTGATCTTGAAAAACTTTATGTTGATACTGCCGAAAATATAAAACAAAATTATTCTCAAGCGAAACTTGCGATTGTTACTGGAAACTTTGAGCTTCTTAAAAGGATTCGTCTAAAAGAATCGGAGAAGTACGAACTTTTCAGTGGTGCTCTTCCACTTAGGCTTGTAAATTACCCCATGTATTAGGAGAGAAAAATGAGTGACTTAAAAGACCTTGAAAAATTCATTGTCGATACTGAAAATTTTCCAAAAGAAGGCGTTACCTTTAAAGATATCTCTCCGATGTTGATTCATCGATTTAAAGAAGTGAATGAAGCACTTATTAATTTAATGAATTGGGACGGTGTCGATGCTATTGCTGGAATTGAATCACGAGGCTTCATTTTTGGAGCTGCTATTGCTCAAAAACTTGATATTGGATTTATCCCGATCCGAAAAGCTGGAAAACTCCCTCCTCCAGTCCACCAAGAGAGTTATCAGCTCGAATATGGCTCGGATACACTTGAGATTAAAGCCGATATCGATGGAATAAAAACAATCGTCGTTGTGGACGATGTCATTGCTACCGGTGGCACACTTAAGGCCACATTAAACCTCTGTAAGAGGGCTGGAATTGAGCCAAAGGCTTGTCTTAGTGTTATCAACCTTAAGTTCCTTAATAATTTTGAAGACTTGGGGGCTTCGGTTCACTCTTTATTTGAATATTAAGCACATTTTGACTATATTTATCCTTAATAAGCTTAATAATTTTGAGGTGATATGGGCGCGCGGTTGATTCTGTTCCTATTCTTTTTATCTGTGGTTACGTTTTTTTTAACACTAACGAACTACAAGAAATATTTTAATCCTGAAGAAGATTTGAGCCAGGCTCATCTTCAAAAAACAGTTAAGACCTACCAAGCAGAGCAAAAGGCATTACTCGCTGGACCTTCTGAAGAGAAAGCAGA
>JAUHYH010000102.1 GCA_030426585.1 Bacteriovoracia bacterium | reverse complement strand
CCCATTAGCTATGTTCTTAATTTTGAAAAAGGTTTAATAACTAATGTTTTCCTCGCTGGCAACGGCGTTGGAATTATCCACGGCAAATGCAGGGAGGCATCGACAGGGCTGTCCTCAGCTCGTCAGATTAGACAGGTTAGACTCTAAGGAGTCTAACCTGCTTTTAAAGCTTGCTGTTTTTTCCTTAACTTCGGCAACAACGTCATCGGGTGCATTCTCGATAAACTTTTCGTTCTTGAGCTTCTTCTCATTCTTTTCGAGATCAACTCTTACTTTTTGAATTTGTTTATTTAAACGCGAAATCTCGTCATTAATATCGATAAGGTTTGCTACAGGAATAAAAATCTCAACTTCAGAAGTTGCTCCCATAATAGATTTTTTAGGCCTCTCTTCATCTTTACCGTAAACCTTGCCCTTGTTAACCTTAGCTAAAAGTTGAAGATAACGGCGGTTTTCATAGATAAAATCAGCAATTTTTTTCTTATTTGTGAAAAAACAAACCTCTATCTCATCTTTAGGTTTTAGTTGGACAGAAGCTCTAAGATTTCTGATTTGAGAGGTGATTTCGATGAAGTCATTCATCATCTCTCTTTCTTTTTCAAACTCAAAATCAGGGTTCGCTTCTGGATAGCTTTGATTGATGATTTGCTTATCTTGGTGGAGATAAGACCATAGCTCTTCAGTCATAAAGGGCGCAATAGGGTGAAGGAGCTTAAGAATCTGCTCAAATACGAAGCGAAGTATATTCGCTCGTTGTTTTTGAGCATCAAGGTCCTCACCATAGAAAATCGGCTTACAAAGTTCAATAAACCAAGAGCAGTATTTGTCATAAACGAAACTGTATATGACAGAGCTAGCCTCATCAAAACGATAGGCTTCAAGGTATTTATTCATCTCTGTAACGGTATGATTAAGTTCGGCAAGGATCCATTTTTCAATTGGATCGAGTTTACTAGGCTTAATCTGAAAGTCTTTTCTTGTTTTCTTGAGGAATGGGTAAGAGAAACGGAAAGCGTTCCAGATCTTATTAATATAATTCCTGGAAGATTCAAAAAGTTTAGGGTCAAGGTTCATACCTCGGTTATGACCACAAATCGAAGCCAGAGTAAATCTCATAGCATCGGCACCATACTGGTCAATAATCTCAATTGGATCAATTCCGTTCCCTAGAGACTTACTCATTTTACGTCCCTCTTTATCTCGAACGATCCCATGAATATAAACATCTTTGAATGGAGATTTATCTGTAAACTGAAGACTCATCATAGACATTCGAGCAACCCAGAAAAAGATGATGTCGAAGCCAGTAATTAAAAGGGAGTTAGGAAAGTACGTATCAAAACCTTTCTTCAACATCTCCTCATCATTTGGCCACCCAAGTGTGCTTAAGGGCCATAGTCCAGAACTAAACCATGTATCAAGCACATCAGGATCTTGCTCTAGAGAAACGGACTCACACTTAGGACATTGTTTAGGTTCGAACTCAGCTGCAAAAACATACTGACAGTCATTACAGGTATAAACGGGGATTTGATGTCCCCACCAGAGTTGTCTTGAAAGGCACCAATCTCTTGGTTCATTCAGCCAGCTGAAGAATGTATTTTCCCATTGCTTTGGAATAAAGTTCATTTGGCCTTTTTTAACTGACTTTACAGATCTCTTCGCCATTTCTTGAACATTAAGAAACCATTGCTTACTCACCATAGGCTCAATGACAGAATCTGATCTTTCTCCGTGACCGACTTGATGAACATGGTCTTTAATATCAACGAGCTGTTCAGACTCTTCAAGAAGTTCAATAGTTTTCTTTCGAGCATCAATAGCATTCAGTCCTTGAACAGCTTCAGCATTATCATTAAGAGTTCCGTCTTTATTGAGAATGTTAATAGTCGGAAGCTCGTGACGTTTTCCAATCTCAAAGTCATTGAAGTCATGTCCAGGAGTAACCTTTAGGCATCCAGTACCTAATTCCATATCAACATAACTATCTCCGATAATGGGAACTTCTCTTTCACAAATTGGGATGATAGCGGTTTTTCCAATCAGGTGTTTGAATCTCTTGTCTTTCGGGTTAACAGCTACAGCCGTATCTCCATAAAGAGTTTCCGGTCTTGTGGTCGCAACCTCTAAAACTTCTTCACTATCTTTTACCTTGTAGTGGATATGATAAAACTTTCCTTTTACTTCTTTGTACTCTACTTCGGCATCAGAAATCGCTGATTGGAGAACAGTATCCCAGTTAATGATTCTTTCAGCCTGATAAATGAGACCTTCTCGATAGAGTTGAGTGAAAACCTTTCTAACAGCGCGGTTCGGAGTTTCATCCATTGTGAATCGGTAGTAATTCCAATCACAGCTAGCACCAATCTTTTCAAGCTGGTTTTTAATAGTCTTCTCGTATTCGTCTTTCCATTCCCAGATTTTCTCTAGGAATTGTTCTCTTCCAAGGTCATGTTTCGTGAGTTTCTCTTCTTTATAAAGTCTTTTCTCAACAACGGCTTGAGTTGAGATTCCTGCGTGGTCAGCTCCAGGGATCCATAAAGTGTTATATCCTTGCATCCTTTTATGTCTTACGAGGATGTCTTGGCAGGTATTATCAAGAGCATGCCCCATATGGAGTTTCCCGGTAACGTTTGGTGGTGGCATCACGATAGAAAAAGATTTCGTTCGAGTGCGATCAGGTGCAAAGGAATTATTTTTGACCCAAGTCTCATACCATTTGGTTTCAATGTTTTGAGGATCATAGTTCTTTTCGATTTCTTGATTCATAGAGATGACCTAGTTGAATAATTTTTTTACTTCTTCTTCAAATTGATTAATTGCAATGTCGACCTGACGTTTACTTTCAAGTTCTTTAAGTGAAACCTGATTGTCTTTTTCCCCAAGGACAAGCATGTATTGATGACCTTTCTTCTGGGCTATTTTAAGAGCTTTATTAAATTTCAAGGGTTGTAGAGATGTTTCAGTTGAAACGTTATTTTTTCTTAGGACTTGGGAAAGTCTTAAGGCTTCTTCTATATCTTTTTCCTCAGTATAAGTTACAAAGAGAGTGGCATGAGTTTTTGAAAAATCAGGCATAAGCCCATGGGTTTTCAAGAAATCGGTGAGAGTGACATCACCAAGACCAAAGCCAACTCCCGGAAGAGGCTGTTCATTGAAGATTTGTAGTAGGTTAGCATACGCTCCACCACCGCAAAGAGCACGGCGATTATCTGGGTGCTTATCAAAAATTTCAAAAACAATTCCAGTGTAGTAGTCCAGACCTCTTACAATTGTGGGATCGTAAACTAAGTAGTTTGCGAGATCAGTATTTTTCGTTTTCTCAAGAAAGTTTTGGATTCTTTTGGTTTGATCCTCAAACTTATTCTTCTTAACAAAAGTGAGTAGTTCATCAAAAGATTTAAGTCCTAGGTAATCATTGAGAATTTCAGGACTAGAGCTGATCGCTTCTTTGATCATTTTATCTAAAGCTTCTTTTGAAACTTTCTTCGCTTTATCAATGACTTTGAAAAGCTTGTAACTTTGTTCTTCAGAAATCTTTAAAGCACCGAAGACCGCCGAAACAATATCTCGGTCATTAACAAGAATTTCGAAGTGTTTATTATTGGCACCAAACCCATTGAGAAGATCTTTTGCAACGTTAAGAATTTCAATCTCTCCAAGAACCTCTGGAGCTCCAAAGATATCGCAATTAAATTGCCAGTGTTCTCTCAAGCGACCTTTTTGGGGTTTCTCATAGCGCATGAGATTTGGAATTGAGTACCATCGGATAGGCTTAGGCGTTTCTTTGTGAATTTGAGCAACCATTCGGGCCACCGTCGGTGTCATCTCTGGCCGGATGGCGACGAAGCGATCCCCACGATCAGTGAAAGAGTATATCTGGTCATTGATAAGCTCTTCACCCGACTTAGCCTTATAGAGGTCAACTAATTCCAGCATGGGTCCGTCATAAGGTTCATAAGCGTAGAGCATAGCTGTCTGGCGCATATGGTTAAACAGATAATCCTGTTCACGCTTCTGAGTAGGGAAGAAATCCCGGCACCCCTTGTAAGGCTGTTTTGATAATGAGCTCATGGGGCTCATCTTATCTTATTGAGGAGAAAATAGGTACCCCAAAAGGACCCCAAATAATTGAAATCGTGGACCTCTTTTGCTAAAAACAGCTAAATCAACCGGAGGTTCGAATCCTCCCTGACCTAGTCAGTAACAAACACTCAAAGGAGTCCCCATGGGGAGCCAAAGAAATCCTTACGCTTCGTTTCTCGAAGACGTTCTAAAACCTGCTCGTTATATCGGTGGCGAACATTATCTCGTAAAAAAAGACTGGGATGATTGCATCGGAAAAGTAGCACTTTGTTTTCCCGATGTTTATGAAATCGGAATGAGTCACTTGGGTTTCAAAATCCTTTATGAAGAAATTAATAAAACTCCAGGCCTATTGGCTGAAAGATGTTTCACGCCTTGGATGGATATGGAAAAAAAGATTCGAGAAAATAATCTTGAACTTGTTTCGCTTGAAAGTTTCAGGCCCTTAAGAGAATTCGATATCGTAGGTTTCTCGCTTCAGTACGAGATGAGCTACACCAATATTCTAACAATGTTAGACCTTGGGGGAATTTCGATTTTTCAAAAAGATCGAACTAATGAGGAGCCTTTTGTTATTGCTGGGGGACCTTGCGCCACTCATCCTGAACCCCTTGCTCCGTTTGTTGATTTTTTTGTTATCGGAGATGGTGAAATACTTTTTGCTAAGCTCACTCAATACATTGGTGAATGTCGCGAAAATAAAATGAGCCGACAGGATATCTTGGTCGAGCTTGCGAAATGGGATGGAATTTATATTCCTTCTTTTTATGAAACAGAGATTGATGAGCTGACTAATCTAGAAGTCGTTTCTGGGGTTAAGCCTGAATATGAAGGAATTGCACCAGAAAAAGCAAAGCGATTTATCATTGATGATCTTCGTGGTTATCCCTTCCCAACTAAGTCTCCTATTCCCCATATGACTGCGATTTTTGACCGTTTCTCCGTTGAGCTAGCGAGAGGGTGTACGGAAGGTTGTCGCTTTTGTCAGGCGGGAATGATCTATCGCCCCGTTAGAGAACGTTCCCCAAGAGACGTTATTGATATTGTCATGGATGGAATTAAGGCCGGTGGTTTTGATGAAGCTTCATTAACATGTTTATCGACAGCAGATTACTCAGCAGTGACTCCCTTAGTTGTGGAGCTCCTTGATAAACTCTCAAAAGATAAATCGACCTTAGGGATTTCCTCTTTAAGGGCTTATGGTCTTGATAAAAGAATTCTCGATAAACTTGCTGAAGTGAAAAATTCTTCTCTTACGTTTGCTCCCGAAGCAGGTACTGAGCGGATGAGAGATGTTATTAACAAGAACATTTCTGAAGAAGATATGATGCAAACGGCTCGTGATGTTTTCTCTCGGGGTTGGAAAAAAATGAAACTTTACTTCATGATTGGTCTTCCGACTGAAGAAGATGATGATGTTATTGGAATCATGAATACTGGGCGTAAGGCTCGTGAAGTTGCCAAGAAAGAGTGTGGAGTAAATAACCCAGAAGTAACCGTCTCTGTTTCGACTTTTGTTCCGAAGCCGCATACACCATTTCAATGGGCGCCGATGCTGACATTAGATGAAGTCAATCGTAAGCAACAAATGCTTTGGGAAAAATCAAAGGAGTGGAGATTAAAGTTTAGAAAACACACATCTCGAATTTCTATTCTTGAAGGAATTGTTTCAAGAGGGGATCGAAGAATTGGGCAACTCATCTATGAAGCTTGGACCGAAGGGGCCCGTTTTGATGGTTGGGATGAGGCCTTTGATTACGAACTTTGGATGAGAAAAGTGGAAGAGCTCGAAGTTCCAGTGGAGTCTATTGTCGGAACGATTCCTTTAAAAGGAAGACTTCCTTGGGATCATATTGATGTTGGATTGACTGAAAAATTCCTAGAAAGAGAGTGGTTAAAAGCTACTAAAAATCGACTTTCTCCACCCTGCGGAAAGGTTGCAGGAGATATTGTTCATGATTCTAACCTTGAGCAACTTGAGAAAAAGTTTGATATCGATAAGAAACGTCTCGTTTGTTATCACTGCGGAATTGAATGTGACCTTAAGGGAATGGTTGAAGAGCGTCGTGATTATTTAACGGAAATGAATGCGATTGAAGATAAACCTTACGAAGCTCCGGTGAAACTCAAAAAAGATATCCTTGATTTTAGAGAGAAGAGAGGTCAGTTCGTTGGTTCTAAGTACAGAATCGAACTTTCAAAAGTGGGACCTCTTAGTTTTATTGGCCACCTTGATCTCCAAAAAATCATTATGCGAATTTTTAAACGTGCCGAAGTTGAACTGCTTTACTCGGAAGGCTACAAGTTGAGACCCCTTATTTCCTTCGGTCCTGCTTTAGCGCTTGGGGTGAGTAGTTTGAGTGAATACTTTGATGTTCGAGTTCCAGAAGAGTGGAATGATATTGATACTATTCTTAAAAAACTTCAAGAGAACTCAGAAGCAGGACTTATTTTTAAATCAGCCCGACTGCTTGAACGCTCAGAGGACTCCATTCAAAAGTCACTTGTTAGAATGAAATATTTTGTTCCTCTTAAAGAAGAACTCACAGAGGGGAGCCTAGAGAAATTTCAAGAAACAAATGAAATTATCCTTTCTTCTTTTTCTAAAAAGAGAAAGAAGTATATTGATAAAGACATCAAACCTTATATTGGTACGGTGAAGTCTGCGAATTTTGATTATGACAGTTCATTACTGGATCTAATTGACGAGGTTAACCCTGTTAAAGGAATGCCAGGAATTGAAATTTCAGTAGAGATGATTAATGGATCAACTATTCGCCCACGTGAAATCGTTGAAGCTTTAGGATTAAGTGGTATTCAGGCGGAGCGACCTATTAAGGTTGAGACGGTATTGATTTAGGCACTTTCTTTTAAAAGTTCCTTGGGGATCTTGATATCAAACTTGGTGTTATCAGCATCGTAATCATATTCAAGGCTTGAGTTGTGAGCTTCAAGGATACTTTTGGAATCACTAAGACCAAGTCCACTACCTCTTTCCTTTGTTGTGAAATAAGGCTCCATAATAGAATTTGTTATTTCATGGGAAATCCCTTCCCCCGAATCAATGACAGAAAGAATAAGGTTTTCTGAGTCTTCATGCGATTTCACTTCTACCCACTTGTGATACTCATCCTTGATAGCATCGCAGGAATTATCAATAAGGTGAGTTAAAACTTTTGAGAGCTCTTGGGGATCACAAGAAAGTTCAATATTTTTATCTATGTTTTTAATGATCTGAGTTTCGTGTCTTTTAGCTTTTTGCGATACCGCAGACAGCGAATGATCTAAAACGTCATTAAGTTTGCAAGGTTCTAATTTTTCTTTTTTCTTCATAACAATCTCGTAAAGTGCATATGATGTTCTAGGTCTCTACTAACGTGCATCGGAAAACCATTTGTATACCGTCCGAGGTCGTGCTGGCCATAAGTGTGAGTCTCTTGGACAACAGGGAGATCGAGCTCAATCGCGATGGCCATTGCCGGTGTATTAGCATAGCCGGTATCGATATCATGCCTCATCTGTAGGTCAGTAAAGGTAAATCTCGGTCCTGTAACCTGCATTTAAAACCCTTTCCCCCACAATAAAAAACAACCCACTGTTCTTTTAATTATAGGGAGGTGAGTCTACTCCTGAGGCCATAATTAAAAAACTCAAGTATTTCAGTGACTTATGGAGTTCGATGCTATTTTGAGATATGATAAATCATGCTTAAAATGTGTCTGATTGTTGTCATTTTTGTCTCCACTCTCTTTTCTCCTTTAACCCATGGAATTGAGGGGACTTACGAACTGATTGTTAAAAAGAAACAGGAAGAGAAAAAGCGATCTCGCTGGACGCTTATGGACTGGCTTGCAACCAAGAGACGAATGGACTTAATGGACCAATGGCTTCTCTTAAATACTGAAAATAATTATTTTGAAATTTATCTCGATGCGAGTCTCGCTTCGGTAGAGGATGATACCAGCCCTCCTTATTATCTTGAAAATTCTTATCAGCGATATAAGGCTGGAATATTTTTTCTGCCTTTTGGAATTGAATATAAGCTAGCCAATCTTGGAAGCGGTGGAGTGAATACAGACTATATGCTTTCATTGAGACTTTTGGGTTCAAGTCTGCAAACAACAAACCTCATCCTTTCGTACGGAAAAAACATAAGAGAGAATGACACCTTGGGAGACCTAGATAATAGTTTCTTTCAGGTTCGTTCAAACTTTTACTTTGCAGACTTTATTGGAATTGCAGGAAGTTACAGAAAATACTCCGGCAATACTAATGATGCTGGAACATTTGATATTGAAGGCTCAAGAATCTCTTATACAGTATTTCTCGAGCTGGAATTACTCAGATTTTATTTTGAGTCTTTTACAGAAACCAACGAGCTTACACTTCTCTCTAATGGTTCTGAATCTGAAAGAGAAAACAAAGGATCTTTCTTTGGGATCCGAATTTTTCTATAAGCGACCAGAACCAATTTTAAAGAATGAATCAATCTTAAATTCAGGAAAATTAACTTCAACTGTTTTAGAAGTTGTTTTGCCATCAATAAGAATCTTTAAAAAGTATTTACCATTGGGAAGGACTTTATAAAACTCACCGTTGTTGAAATTAAAAGTTCCTAAATTTCTTGAAACTGGATCCGTTTGCACTACTTGAACCGTTCCTTTTGTGTTCTCGTTTTCGAGATAAAACCCCGCTCCTGAATGAATGAGTTTAATAAGATTTATGAGTGATTGTTTGTTGTCTTTATAGAACTGAGGGATCGTGTTGTAGTCAGGATATTTAATATCTGAGAGCTCGACCGTGAATTGAAGATCATTGTGCCAGTGATAACTCCAGTCTTGCATCCCTCCATTAACTTCATACCATTCATACCCGTTTGTAATTCCACCAGGGAACTCTTGGCTATCTCGCATAGGGATATTCGTTTTGGCGTAATGTTTTGCAACTTTTATGGCGAAGTTTTTTAAGGGGTGAGGGCGAGCCGTT
>JAUHYH010000277.1 GCA_030426585.1 Bacteriovoracia bacterium | reverse complement strand
CCACCAAGTCCCCCATAAAGCCAATGATTTCCATTGGGGCCGCTAAAGAGTTTAGTCAGTTCAATACCACTTATCGTTTTTTTGATTCAAATACCTCATCATTTATAGAAATCTCAGAAAACCCTGTTGAAGTTGAACAAGACAATGCCTTTGTCACTCTTGCTTTGGCGATTGAGTTCTCGGATCATTTCAGCATCCGAGGTTCGGTGAGTTCCTACTTCCCTGCTTTTGAATTTGATCAATGGGATAATGACCTTCGTTACTCTGCAGGAATATCGATTCTTTTCTTTTAAATTGTTTCAAAATTAAAATATCGCAACCCACTTCTGTATATCTATCAAGTCATGAATTAATATCTCCATTTTGTGGAGATTTTATGAGTAAGTTTAGAATCGAAAAACCTTTTGAATCGAGACCACCAAGCCTGAAAGATCTTGTCGATAAACACATCATGGGTTTGGTTTGGGTGAGGCATCAACCCTATGAGCCCGTGACAGATAGCTTAGTTGTAGCGGAAAGGTTCAATATACGGCATAACCATGTCCTTAGGGCCATTGATCGCTGTAAAGAAGAATTAGTTCAACCCAAATTTGGGCTGAACTCAAACCTTATAGAAAACAAGTACTTAGCGACGAATAATCGAAAAGTTAGAAAAGTCGATATAACAGAGTTTGGGTTAATGCTTTTACTTCTTTATATCAATAGTCCCAAGGCAAGACTGATCTCCGCTGAGATTCTCTATCGATTTGTTGTTCTTAAAAGCTATCTCGATGGACTTACGATAAACCAAATCAATGCATTAAAAGGTTATTACCGAAAACAACTGAAAGAATAACGCCCTGTTCTTAGCCAGCCAACTTTCTTCATGTCACCATTTTCTTTCAATTTCAATTGGAGGAAATATGAAAAAACTTATCCTGCTTATCTCTCTTTTTAGTCTTTCTACTTTCGCGGCTCAGTTTGATACTTCTTCACTCGATGCAAGTCTTGAAGAAATTTCAATCAGCTTAGAAAATGCAAGCTGCTCAGAGCTTTATGGCCAAATCACTGGTGCTTATGTTGGTCTTGGAAAAATCATGGGAATGGTTGAACTCACTTTAGAAATCGATCCTAATGCTGATGTTGGTGAAGCTCAAGCAATGATTAAAGAATACCAAGCTCAACTCAATCAAGTTGATAACGAGTATAAACCTGTTTGTTTAAAGTAACTTATAGCTCCCTTCGGGGAGCTTTCTAATCTTCGTCTGAGTAGTTAAAGGGCTTCGGTCTTTTCAACCCACCCTCTTTTTTAGGACGCTCTCGATTTTCTTCTTCTAGCTTGGCTGCTTCTTCGTCCGCTTTGATCGTTGCTGACTTTTTAAGAAGAATTTTTTTAGATTCTCTTTTTTGGATATCAGATTCGTTTTGTTTTTCGTCATGATTGGAAATATCAACAGTAATATCACCAAAAACTTTTGTCTGACAGCTCAGTCGCTCTTTTGTGATATGAAAAACATTTCCAAGTAACTTGGACTCTAGTTGCTCAATGGGTGAAAGGAATTCTTCCCCCTCAACGACTTTTAAAATACAAGTCCCACAGCTTGCACACCCTCCACAATTAGAGCGCATATAAAAACCCGCTTCCTTGATCGCACTTAGGAGTGACTGGTTTTCCTTAATAGGAATATCCGTATTAGCGGGAAGAACTTTTACTGTGTAGTCCATTAGATTACTTTTCTGATTTGTCTTTCAATCCCTTCAAGAACTTGTCCCTTGAAGGCTTTGAATAGCAGCCCAAGATTTAAGAAAACTTCAACACCATCATCTTGAAAACGAAGTTCAAAATCAAAACCTTTTCCTTTGGCTGCGATTTTTTCATTTTCAACATAATTAAATTCAG
>JAUHYH010000101.1 GCA_030426585.1 Bacteriovoracia bacterium | reverse complement strand
CGGTTTCCGTCGGGTCCAGCGGTGCCGCATCATCAATGTCCGGAACGCCGTCGCCATCGTCATCGGCGTCGTCGTCATCGCCAATTCCGTCGCCATCGGTATCAATATTATCATCTCCATTGGCACAAACATCATTAGCATCACAAACGCCATCACCATCACTATCATTTTGAGTTTTAAACTCTTCGTTTGGATCTAGTGGGTCACTTCCTGAGGAAACTTCATCACCATCACTGATTCCACCATTGTCGGTGTCTGGATTCTTAGGATCAGTTTTATAAGTGTTAACTTCGGAACCATCACTGAGTCCATCGTCATCGCTATCGGGATCATTTGGGTCTGTCCCTAAAGCTTGTTCTGCTGAGTCAGTAAGCCCGTCGTTATCTGAGTCAATGCTAGAGTCGTCGTTGGGATCAAGTGGGTTAGTTCCTTTTTGAACTTCAGTTCCATCATTGACGCCACCTTTATCAGTGTCAGGCAGTAGTGGATTGGTTTTGTAGGTGTTAACCTCATCACCATCTCCAAGGCCATCGTCGTCTGTATCCGAATTTTTAGGGTCAGTTCCAAGCTTTCCCTCGTCAGCATCATTAATCCCGTCTCCGTCAGAGTCGGCTGCAGATAAGGCACCGGCCAAAGAGTTGTTTACCCTCCGAACTTCTTTTTCAGTTAAGTCACAGCCTATCAATCCAAGAAATAAAATAAGAAGTACAAATGTTTTTAAATTCTGCATAAACCTACCCTTAATATAAAAAACTTATTAAATTATCGGTCTAAGTGGGGGAAATCTTAAGAATTTCGGTGGAAACTGAGCGTTTTTGTGTACTTATGGGGTTGGACTCGAATCTACTGATCGCAAACGATTGTTGGCATTTAGAAAAATGACCGGAGTTAATGCATTACACCGGCCCTTGCCCCAATAGAACTACAACTTCAACGGCATTCAACTTTTAGATTCAACACGAAATTTAGCAGGAACTGAACTGAACTAATTATCAACTCAACTTGTTCTGTAAATTTAAAGTTTTTTTTAGGTTTATGCGTCCATGCTCCGGAAGTTGGAGTATGAGTTTATGATTCCGAACTTCTAAACTGCGAAGGAGTGACTCCCATGTATTTTTTGAAGGCAGAGTTAAAGGTCGATTTGGAGTTAAAGCCCACATCTTCAGCAATGGCGATGATGGTCAGGTGTTTATATTCCTTTTGTTTAAGACGAGTACTGGCCTCTTTAACACGAAGCGAATTTATCAATTCAAAGAAGTTCATCTTGTATTTCTTATTAAGGGCATAGGAAACAACATAACTGGGTTGACCCATCTTCTTGGCTAGCGAATCTAAATTAAGGTCACTATTAAGATAGCTTTTTTCTTCAATCAGGATTTTTTCCAGAGCAAGGAAAGCCTTTTCTTTCGTTTTTTCCGGAATCTTCTTTCCCATTAAGTTTTCGGCTTTGAAGGAACCTGTGTTTTCAGCCATCGCAATCAAGGGATCAATCTGGCGAATGGCCACATAACCGCTGAAGACAATAATAACAAAAATACCAACGAATAGAGAAAGGTAAGCGACTTGGAAGCCTTGATTAGCAAAAAGGAAGGTGGAAAGTGTAACAGAGACATGGATGAATATCAGGACATGAAACCATTGCTTTAACCAATAGGCTTTCATCAATTCTAATTTTTCACCCGAGTTTTTCACCGTTTTCTGAAAGGCTAGGGTATTGAGGTAACCTCTCACCATATAAATCGTATTTGATATTAAGATATAGAGCACGGCAATTTTTCTTAGAAGAAAATCTTGATTTTGAGCAATATGCTGGATTCTCTCCTCGGCTGATAAGAAATAAACCGGTGAATAGAGAAAATAAAGACCAATGATAGGAACGAAATGCCAAAGGCATTTAGAACAGAGCTTTGCCGGGGTGTTGGTAAGTGAACGTGAGTAACAATAAGGAAGAATACCAAAGAAAAGGTTAAGGGGAGTAAAGGCCTTTATAAAAAAAGGAAACTTCCGGTAGTAACCACTTGATACCAAATAACAATCCAGCGCAACGAGCATCGCTACGATAAGGAACATTGCCATGACAATGTTTGCCTGCTTGTTAGACTTTTGAGCTTTTAACAGTGCGATAACCTGAACTGATCCGAGAACAAGAGTGGCAGTGAAAATTGAGGTAATTATCTCATTCATAAGCCAAAGTTTCTGCATTCTGACATAAAACTTTGGCTTCGGCTAGGCTAATCAAAAATGTGTAGAATTCTAAACTTATCGAAAAGATTCTCTTCGTGAAGGTCTTCTTTCATCTGAGCGACGATTTGAGCGTCTTTTCTCTCCACGATTTCTTCGCTCTCCTCCACCTCTTGCTTCGCGATCACCATCTCTTCGATTTCTTCGTCGAGCATTTCGACCTGCATTACGATCTCTTCCTCTAGGGCGATCATTTCGACCAAAAGAGGGTTTATCTTCAATATCACCAAGATTATCAAAGTGACGGATGAGTTTATTGAATTTCCAAGTGAACATAAGTTTAAGTAATTGTTCTTGGCTAAGGTCAGAGAACTCTTCAAAGAAAACATCAAAGGCATCATCAGTCGTGAAATTTTTGTCTTTGTCTTTTAAGACGTGACGAACATTTGCAACGGTCGCGATTTCTCTTTTGATCAGTTTTCTTTTTAACTGCTCAGTTGTTGGAAGTTTTTCAAGTTCAATTTTCTTATTGATATGCCTTTCAATTTTTCTTAAAGCAAAAACCGATTTGGGTCCGACAATAGTATAGGCTTTTCCTGTTTGACCGGCCCGTCCTGTTCTTCCAATTCGGTGAACATAGGCCTCATCGTGTTGAGGAAGGCCATAATTAAAAACATGAGTAAGATTATTTACGTCAATTCCTCTGGCTGCGATGTCAGTACAAATAAGAAGAGTCGTGCGTTTATCTTTAAAGCTTTTCATGACTCTTTCGCGTTCACTCTGTCCCATATCCCCATTAAGGATTTCGACACGGTAACCACGATTCTTTAATTCGTTACCCACTTCAACAGTTTCAATCTTCGTTTTGCAAAAAACAATGGCGTAAGGGTCTTCGGCATCTTCAATCAAACGGGCCAAAGCCTCTGTGTGATGTCTGTTTCGAACCACGAAATACTTTTGTTCGATATCATCATTGCTGAGCGATTTCTTTTTTATTTTAACAGTGTTGTATTCTTTGAAAGATCGCTGAATAAGATCAAGAATTGCTTTTGGCATAGTTGCTGAAAACATAACGAGTTGACGATTATCACTGAACTTTCCAAGGATGGTTTCAACATCTTCATAAAATCCCATGTTGAGCATTTCATCGGCTTCATCAAGAACGCAAAACTTTGCATTATCGAGTTTAAGAAGTCGCTTATTGATCATATCAATGACTCGCCCCGGAGTTCCGACAACAATATGAGGACGGTCTTGTTTCAAAGCTTTGATTTGTTTGTCATAAGAAGTTCCCCCATAAATCGAAGTGGAGCGGATATCAGTGTACTTGCCTAGCTTTTCAATTTCTTTTTCAACTTGATGAGCGAGCTCACGAGTTGGAGCAAGAATAAGCGCCTGAACGGTTTTTTCTGAAGTATCGATCCTCTCTAGAAGAGGGATAACGAAGGCCGCCGTTTTTCCTGTCCCGGTTTGAGCTTGTCCGATAAAGTCTTTATCACCTTCAAGCAGCATTGGGATGGCTTTTTCTTGAATTTCAGAGGGTTCAGTAAACCCCATATCCATAACGGCTTTTAGAATATTTTTGCTTAAATTTAACTGCTCGAACGTGTTCACTAGGGGCTCCTTGGGTTATGGAGCGCACAATAGCATTATAAATATTGGAAAGATAGGAGCTGTATTTATTACAGGGTCATAGCATCACTTCTCAGTGAGTTCTTTCACGGGAGTTGGGGCATTCGTAAAGAAATCGGATAAAACGAAGCCTAAAGCGATTTTTTGACCTTCATTGTCCTGATCGATCAGTGAGAGTCCATAGCCTTGGCTGAGTTTAGCAAAGAAGCGCAGTCCCTCTCTCCAAGGGTAGCTATACATCAATTCGGCTCCAGGGTGGCGAGTTCCCGGGATAATTCTTAAGGAAAACTTGCTCTTTTTACTAATTTGATCCAACTGGATTTCTCCGTGACCAATGTAATTATAGATATACTTGTTATCATCCTTACTGTCTTTTTCAGGAAGTCGGTACCAAAGGGCCATTCTTAAAAAGAAGTTACCAAAGACAAACGCCGTTCGAATAAAGACACGGTCCCAGCTCCTAGAGAGTTCTTGGGTCTGGCCATTGGATTGATGAACATATCCCAAGTCATAGGCGATAAACTTCCCTCCAAGAAAGTTTATCGGGTCATTGAGGATTTTTCTCGCGAAGAGTTCAGGAGCGTAGTTGGATTCTCTGAAGGGTTTTGACCAAGCAGAGTTATAAACCTGCCACCAAGATTGCTGGGTGTATCCAAAAAACAAATTAAAGTCTGTATTAAAGAGATCTTGGGCAGCCAAAATCATAAAGCTAACCTGAAGTTCAGCTTCTAGTTTTCGATTGTATTCACCTCTGTTAGCAAATTCAGGTTGGCTGGTTAATACCTTATAAGAGGCATTATTGGGATTGAAGTTGTATGAAAAGGGGAGAAGATAAGTTCCTTTGTGAGGCAGAAGAATATACTTCTTTGTTAGCAGGCTTTCGTATTCTCTTTTAACTTGTTCGAAGTTTTCATCTGCAGAGCAGAGGGGAAAGCAGAGTAAACTGCTTAAGAATATGAGTAAGATTTTAGTTTTCAATGAATCCCTGTATCACAATATTGAAAATGAACTTTGCCATTTAATGAGTTTATTTACCAGTCTAAAGCAGTTTTAAGAGTAACCGGCGGAAATAATTTCCGACAATGTCAGTTATTTAGCTAGTGTCGTTTCTCCACCACGTTTAATGATTTCAGCAAGATATCCATGAAATTAATTGAGTAAAATTTTTTTGTTAAGATTCGGAATAAATTGTTGACGGGAGTTATTTTGTAAGGTGATACTAATAAAGAGAATAGTTTAGTAGGTTTCTTTTACGAACTACTGAAGTCTCCAGATGGCAGGGAAAGCCATTTGATAGTTAGAACGACTATTAATACTTTATGGAGGATGAACATGAGACTCACATCAAAAGGTCGCTACGCCGTACGTGCAATGCTTGACTTAACAACTCACAGCAACGGCAATCCAGTCAGATTACAGGAAATTTCTAGAAGACAGGCTATTAGTCTGCACTACCTAGAGCAGCTTTTCAGAAAGCTCAGAACAGGTAGCGTGGTTAAGTCTGTTCGTGGTCCAGGGGGAGGATATGTTCTTTCTCGTGCGATGGATGAAATCACTGTAAGAGACATTCTTGCATCAGTTGGGGAAAACATTAACCCAGCAAAAGACATCAGCGGAAACCCTTCTTCAGGTGTAAATTTTCACCAAGAAAATGGAGATTCTGCTCTTGTAAACACAAGAGAGTTTCAAGCGGTTCGAAATTACTTCGAAAATCTTGGGATTATCATGCAAGAGTATCTTGCGACAACAACTCTTGGTGATCTCATGAGAAAAGCTCGTGAAATTACTATTACAGCGACTGAAACAACTGCTGCGACTTCAGCGATCAATGCAAACACTGCTGCGAATGCTACGGCGACAAATGCGGACTCTGCTACTACAGCAGCTCCAGCGTTTACTCCAAATATCAGCAGCGATTTCTAATTACGAATAGTGATCTATTGTGATTATAACGCCTCAGCCCCTTTAAGTGATTCACTTAAAGGGGCTTTTTTTGATCTTCCTTTTGCAAACCCCTCTTCTCAGCACAAACTTGGTAAACAAGCCCTTAAAGTGATTCACGATTGTGAACGTTTTTTACTCTCTCATTTTGAAGTAAGCGAAACTCACTTTCCATTGTTTCATTCCGGTTCTACCGAAGGAGCTAACTTTTTTATCAGAGGTGTTGCGAGGAGAGTGATTGAGGCCAAGAAGAAGCCTCATTTTTTGTATTCTAAGACCGATCACTCCTGCATTATAGAGCAAGTCGCAATCTTGAAACTCATGAATGTAGAGTGTGTTGGAGTTTCACCTGAAGCTTCGATGAGATTCCCTAAAAGAGCGTTTAAAAAGGCGATAGAATCTATTCTTGAAAATCCTGAAAACGAACTTATAGTGAATTTTACTTGGGTTCACAACGAGACAGGCGTCGTCTGGCCACTTTCAGATCTTAAAGAATTCAAAGAAAAATATGGGAATCGCCTAGCGGTTCACGTGGACGCAACCCAATCCATTGGAAAGATCGCTGATTACCAAGAGCTGAACCCGCTCTTTGATTGTTATAGCTATTCCGGTCATAAGTTTGGGGCCTTAAAAGGAATAGGGTGGAGTTTTCTTCTTAATCCCTATAAGTCCAAAACTCCGATTGAACCTTTGATCGTCGGGGGAGGGCAACAGCACTGGATGCGTTCTGGAACCTATAATGTTCCTGGAATTTTTTCCTTACAAAAGGCCCTTGAAGAGGTTGAAAAGAAATTCAATGCGAAAACGCAAACCGAAAATATAAGCTTTCTAAGAAATCAAATAGCTAAAATTTTAAAGAATTATGGTGAACTTCTCCCGAAAGGTGAGGAGCAATTAAATGGTAATACCATCTTTCTTTATTTTTATGATGTTCAAAGCCAGATTCTGGTTCCCGCTTTTGATATGGCCGGAATGGCGGTAGGGAGTGGTTCAGCGTGCTCTTCAGGAACTTTTAAAGAGAGTCGTTTGCTTCAAGTGGTTGGGCTTAATGATTATGCAAAAAATGGTTTGAGAATCTCAGTAAACCCCTTCATCACTCACGAGGAGTGTGAAGAGGTCCTGATTATTTTTGAGAAAGTGGTGAAACAAGTCACCAAAGAGATCGATTTTTAGTTACAAGGGAAAATCGTATTTTCTGTAGCTGTCAATTCGTTTGGACCATCATAAACTTCATAAGAAATTCCTTTTCGCCCACTATAGTGAATGTCTTCAATAGCATATTCGTCACCAAGGAAATCTTCAAGACCAAGATTCGCTATAAGATCGATAACATCTGATCTTTTACCCCTAAAGCAAACACTCCCTTCGAAAACTGCAGTTTGGCAGTTGTCATAAAAAGTCTCAAACTTGTCACCCCAAGCATCATCACTTAGGCCAACCGAGTAAGTTTCATTTTTTTCTGAACACTCAAGGCTTGCGTTTGCAAAAGCTCCAGCACTTAATAATGATAAAACTAAGATTAAACTTTTCATAAATTCCCCTTATTATTACTCACACATCCATTCGATGGTTTTTTCAATTTTGCTCGATCCACTTAAATAAAGTTTCCACTCATCATAATCGTTTACGTAGTTAATAGTTTGAATACTGTCTTCTTGTTTTCGACAATTAGCTTGGAATTCACCCTCACCGTATTCAACGAGTTCACCCTTTGCTTGGTAATCTACAGAAATACATTCACCAAGAACTTCGTAGTTTTTCCCATTTTCTAGGGCCATATAAAGAATGAGTTCGTTGTCTGTATCAAATGTTAGATAGATACTTTGTTCATTTTTAAAATTTGTACTGTCGTAACATTTACGGTTAACGATTTCACCGTAAGCTTGAAATGATAGAACAAGTGCCAAGAGGCTTAGTGCTTTCATAGGTTCTCCCTGGTTAAGTTGAATGGTCACTTCTTAGCAAACTTCAAACTATGACCGATAGCATTGTTTACTTGGCGCGTAAAACTTACAGTGCACCAATGACCCCATAAATAGGGGCCAAAACGAAACATAAAGCGATCCGGCACCGGCAAAAAGTTTCTGAATAACGCAGGCCTTACCAGTTAACTGACTAATTTTATTCAAGAGACAACTTTGGCACGCCTCTTGCTCTATAGGTAAGTAACAAGAGGTAAAGGTGGTGCAACCTGGATAATCCCAATCCATATCAACAAACCTACCTTCTGAAGCTTCGAATGAAGACTCAGTCACACACCCTGCCTTAAAGATCTAGTACTAATAAGTATGCTTTCATGTTGCCCACCGCCCTTCCTCTGAAGGGTGTTCTTTTTTCTATAAACTTTTCAAACTTCCATATTCTGTTCTGAAACCGTGTTACAAAGCTCGGCGAATACTTATTTTCTGGGAGCTGAATATGAAATTATTAAGTTTATTATTTGTCGCCTTCTTCAGTGTTACTGCGTCTGCCGCTCAGATTGGCTATGACTATGGAGACGGGTGGTTAGACTTTTTTAATGATGGTGATGAAGTTATCGCTCATGCGATCATCGATTACGGAAATGGTCTTTGTTATGAAGACGATCCTTATGCCGCATTTAATAATTATTTTAAACTTGGTCAGACTTACGGAACAGATTATGGAGTTCTAGGGATGATGACCCTAACAGCAGCAGAAGTTGCTACGACAAGTGAAGGGCCGGTTTTACTCATTCAAGGAAACTCAAGTAAAGAAGGTGATACTTCTCTTGAGCTTCCGCTTTGTCCCAAGTATTAATAGATTAGGACACGAGTAAAGACCTAAGGAATTATTTGAAAACGTTATTAGCTCTATTCACGATTTTGATCAGTACACATTCTCAAGCTTTGATTTCTAAGGACTCATTAAGTGAGCCACTTACGATTGAGGCTTTAGATAGTTTTATTAAAAAGAATAAAATTAACACGATCGAGAAGTATCTTAAAAAAATCCCTATTGAATTAAAAAAACGTTATATCCTCGTTCATTCCTCTCAAAGTGCTCAGGGAAGTAATTTTCAAGAGCCTAGAGTTATCATGTACTCCAAGAATGCTCAGTTTATGCATTCTTATAGTGGAGGTCCTCATCATCGAGGAGGGGACAAGATCGAGCTTTTTCTTTTTAATGAAAAAAATGAATTTGAAGCTCATGAGCTAATTTTTGAAAAAGATCAATACAAGCTTAATAAGAACCCACGCTTATGTGTTGGATGTCATGGAGATCCTTTAACCCCAAATATTGGAACTTATAATTATTGGGATCTGACTTACGGAAGTAATAACAATCACCTTACGGCTAGAGTCAAAGATCCACAGGAAATACCGAACACAAAAGAGTATGATGAGCTTCAAAAGTTTTTTAAGACTTATAAGACTCATCCTCGTTATCAGTATTTACCAAACCTAGAAGAACGATTTGGTCTCGATAGAGAAATCATGAC
>JAUHYH010000100.1 GCA_030426585.1 Bacteriovoracia bacterium | reverse complement strand
GTCCCAATGCTTCGCAATCGCTCTTGAAGATCCAACCCAGCATAACCGATCTTTTTCACCGGCTAAAAGAAGAATAGGAACTTTGGGTTTTACTTCCAGGTCAGGTTTATAAATTGAAGCGGCAAAAAGTTGTTTTAAAGCGTTTTGAGTTGTCACGGGTCTTCTGTCTGCAAGATCGGCCCAATGAGCGATTAATTCTTCATCTGGTTCAGAGTTTGAAACAAAACTATAAATAATTTCTTCGCGTCTTCGATTGTTTTTAGCAAAACGAGATTTCAAGAGACCTAGAAAAGTAGAGATTGCCATTCTTTTATAAAAGGGAGTAAGTCCTCGATAGCTGGTGTTCATCAACACAACTCGATTAAAGTCTTCAGGATGAGTTTGCATCCAGGCGGTGGCCACCATACCTCCAAGTGATATGGCGACTAAGTCGATCTTAGCACCTTCTGGGATTTGTTCTTTGACTTGTTTTCTCACAGCTTCAAAAGTTGCAGGAATGGAACATTTAGATTCCATTAAGTTTAGATCACCTGTTCCAGGGATGTTAGGAGCAATAATTTTGTATTCAGGAAGGTATTCTTGCAGTTTATCGAGGTAAGGGCCCCAATGCTCTCTTTCTCTAACAAGACCTCTCATTACCACCAAGTACTTGTCACTCACGCTCGGAATCCTTTACTCTAAAGTTAACAGGGAGCGTTTATGATACTAAGTGATAATGAAATTTTAAAGTTTGTTGAAAGCAAAGATATTGTGATTGAACCTTTCAATAAAAATTGTCTAGGATGTAATAGCTATGATGTTCATTTAGGAAAGACTCTGGCCCTCTACAAAAATGAAGTCTTAGATGCTCGCTCACATAATGAAATTCAGACTTTTGAAATCCCTGAAGAAGGGTATGTCCTAACACCGGATAAATTTTATCTCGGAGTGACTCACGAATACACTGAAACTCATAAGCATGTTCCGTTCTTGGAAGGGAAGTCATCAGTCGGAAGGCTCGGAATTGATATCCATGCTACGGCCGGTAAAGGGGACGTGGGCTTTTGTAATTACTGGACGCTTGAAATCTCTGTGAAGCAACCGGTACGCGTTTATGCAGGAATGCCGATTGGTCAGTTGATTTTCTTTAATGTGGACGGGGATATCCTTACACCATACACATCAAAGGCCAATGCAAAGTATACGACAAAGAACACGATTCCGATGGAGTCGATGATGTTTAAGAATTCATTTTAGGGCAGATTTCATCCAGATCTCTGCGTCGAAAGCACTTTTAATATCGGTCACATACCAAAGCGTATGCTCCCTCAATAAAAAGCACTCTTCTCCTTGATATCTGCCGAAATCTTTCTAAAATTTTTTAACGAATAACCAGCTCTTGCCCAGGAAAAATCGTTGAAGATTTTAAGTCATTGTTGGCCATAAGACGCTTGATTGATTTACCAAACTTGCTGGCAATACGGTTGAGGTTATCACCGCGCTTAACCACGTAAACTTTTTTAGAGCTTCCGCTCACCTTAAGCCTTTGACCGACTCGAACCACAGAGTTTCGAAGACCATTAAGCCTCTTGAGCTTGTTTACGCTTGTGCGATATTTTCTTGCAATAACAGAAAGGTTTTCACCTCTGCGAACTTTATGAATCTTAGTAGAAGCAACACTTCGTCGACTTGAAGTTCTTCCACGAACCTTAAGTTTTTGACCGACATAGATTTTGCTTCGGTTAAGATTATTAAGTCTTTTTAAAGTATTTAAAGAGAGACCATATTTCTTGGCAATCACAGAAAGGTTTTCTCCTCTTCGGACTTTGTGATGAGTAGAGCTTCCTGCATAACTTGCTTGACCAGCATAGGGGCGTGAGCCTCTATGGTTATAAAGACTTGCGATTGTCTTTGCATGAGTTTGATAAGTTTTAGAGGGGACTCTTAAGTAGTAAGGACCTCTTTTTATAAAAGGAGTTCTATTTGAAACCAGCTCAGGATTGATATGCTTCAAAGTTTTTACTGAAACGTTTAATTGGTTCGCAATATAGTGAAGTGACTGTGAGTAGCGAAGCCTAATCTTTTTTGTATGAGCAAATCGGCTTGGAGTTTTAGGAATAGAAAAACCATAGGCACTTGGATTTTCAAGAATCTTCATGACTGCAACAACTTTAGGAATATAGTGAGCAGTTTCTTTTGGAAATCTTCTTGAATGGCTGAGTTTAGCAAAGTCCCGTGTGTTCTCTTTTCTAATAAGATAGATAATTCTACTTGGCCCCGCATTATAAGCACTAAGAGCAAGCTCCCAAGATCCGAAAATATTATAAAGATCTTTGAAATAAAGAGCAGCAGCATTGGTCGACTTATAAAGATCAAGCCGCTCATCCATCACGGAAGTTCTCTTCAGTCCGTAATCTTTTGCAGCCGAACGAACAAACTGCCAAGGTCCTACAGCGGCTGCACGGCTTCGCGCTTGTAGGTTGTAACCACTTTCAATCAGCCCCACATAATAAAGATCAATAGGGAGACCGTGAGCGTTTAAAATTTCTTCGATATCTCTTTTGAACGGAGATCCTCTATTAATGAAACGTTGGAATCTTTCGTGATTATCTTTGGTAAAATACTTCACCCATTCTTGAACACGCTTTGAGCTTTCATCATAGGTAAGGAAAGGTCTCTTTTTTAAAGGGGTGCGAATTTCAGGAACTTCTGTTTCGACTTCCGCGAGCTCAGACGTCGCGATATCAGCTTCTATCGCTTCTTCTTCCATTTCAGATTCAACGTTAGCAAGCCTTGCAGTTTCAGCAAGTTCTTCAGCTTCAAGAGTGAGGCCTTCGTGATTTTCAACTTCTTGCATTTGTTGAATTTTATTTTCGATGGGACCGGAGTCATCATTACGAATGGGTTGAATGGCACAGGATGTTATGAGTAAAAGAAACAAAGCGAAAGTTGGATTTTTCAGTCCTTGAAACATTGGAAATCTCCTATTACCAAGATGCATCATCTGATCTCTCATTATAGTAGAACTCTCAACCAATTGAAACCGCTTTATAGATGGGCAAAATTGTCAACTTCCTCCGTTCGTAATAGGTTGGCGTTCATGAAAACACTTATATTTTTATTCCTTATTTTTTCTCTAAACTCTTTTACTCAAGAAAATAAACCCAGCCAAAAAGACATCGCGAAACGTGGAATCGGTTACTTTTTTATCGATTTTCCAAACTCTGTGATGAACAATTTTTTGAAATTCTATGGGTTAGATCCTTATTCAAACTATGTTCGAATGCATAAAAGAAATCCCAACAAAAGTCCTTGGAGTGTTTTCTACGGAATTCAACACAGAAGAGTTCCGACGCGGGATCATAGTTTTACTTTTGTTAACCAAGATTATGACTTTGCAGACGTCGCTGAAATTGAGTTTGGTGTTTGTTCATCAATGACTTTTGGACTTAGACGTTTCAATATGTTGGCCCATTTCGATGATTTCAATAAAGCCGGTCAGAAAGTTCCCGATCAAACTGAAGATTTTGAAGCTTGGCTAAAGTTTTACTTTGATAAAATTGATGATGTCTTTAGACTTCGACCGACAGTATTTCCTTATTTCCAAAACCTAAATCAGCTCGCTTCAATCCCACAATTTAAATATTATATGAAGCTTCATGTTCTCAACTTATGGGTGATGAAAAATGTGAGTATTCGTGGTCTTATTCAACTCGTAAGTGTTAAAGAAGAGCCAAATCGTTTTAAAAATAAACTACTCCATAAACAGCTTACCGATAGACTTAATCGTGCTTACAACCCAATCGTCTTTCTTTCTCAACCTAGATCTAAAATTTATGGTCCTGTTAAAGGTGACTCCGATGAAACTGAAGACCATTGGATTCATGTGGTTCAAGTTTATAAAGTCGATCCGATGAAAGCTGATGGAAGTTATAACTTCTATATTTGGGACATCAATGAAGAGTTGATTGAATACACTCAGAAAAAGATTGAAGTGAAGGCCAATGGTGAAGTCCGATTTCCTGACTTTGATTCACCGGAGGGGTACTTCAACCTTAGTGCAGCGAAGTTATTTCCAGAGGATGATAAAGAAATTGGAATTATCCTGAGAAATAAAGCTTGGTGGTGCCACCACAATCCAAAATTTAAAGATTATTGTTACCAAGAAGTAACCCCGTAATTTCTTACGGGGTTAAGTTTATTGAAATTACATATCTGAAGAATGTGAAGATTCACCCGAAGAGAAGTCACGGTCCATAACCGTTTTTCTCTTTTGCTCAACCGCAGATTTAATTGCGTTTAAGCATAGGCTTTCTACCTTGTGAGAAAGCTGATCAATCACTTGTGAAGAAGTGTTGAGACCAGATTTTTCTTTGATGTACTTCTTAACTTTTGAAGCAACGACAAGTGAGTCAGCAACTTCAGGACCTTCTTTGTAGAAACTGAAGTCTCTACCCATAACGGTCTTTCTGTTCATTTTTTTAGCGTGCTCAATCGCAGCGTCTAGGGAAGAAACGAGATCAGAGTTCAAAGGCTCGAAAAACGACTGAGAAGTATTGAAACCCTGTCGTTCCTTGATCAGCTTTTTGACTTTAGATACGACAACATAATTTTCCATAACTAATTCTCCATTCCTATTTATTGGGGCAAGGTTAATTTCTACTAAAGTTGTACCCACTCAAAATTCATCTCGCAAGGAATTTGGATTTCACCAAACAATCTTTGTTGTATTCAAGTGTTTTTTATTGCTTTTTCGCACCGAGAACTTAAAATATGGGTTACTTTATAAAGAGGACTAGGACAGTCAGATAATGACACAATCAAGCGCACCCACATCACTTTCAGACGAACAAAGAATTGTTATCACCGGTATCGGTTTAACTTCTCCAAACGGAAACAATCTTGCTGAATTTAGAAACGCTCTCTTAGAAGGGAAATCGGGAATCACTAAAAATGAAATCCGATATATGGGTGAACGTGCTGCTGGCTTTTGTGATTTCGATGAAAAGAAATATCAGAAGATCAAGGCCCGACGACGAGGAACTCGAGCAGGGTCGATCGCAATCTATTGTGCCAATGAGTGTATTATTGATTCTGGCATCGATTGGGAATCTGTCGATAAACGTGAAGTCGGTGTTTACTTAGGGATCACTGAGCACGGAAATGTTGAAACGGAAGAAGAAGTTTATCAACTTCATAAAAATGACCTTGATACCAAACTTTGGTCTCATCACCATAACCCAAGAACGGTTGCGAATTCTCCTGCTGGAGAAATTACGCTTAATTTAAAAACAACAGGCCCTCACTACACGATTGGTGCCGCTTGTGCTGGTGGGAATGCGGGGATCATCACAGGGATTCAAATGTTGAAGCTTGGTGAGGTCCAGTATGCAATTGCTGGTGGGATCAGTGAGAGTCCTAATACTTTTGGAGTTCATGCCGCCTTTGAAGCTCAGAATGCTCTTGGATATGATTCTGAAAATGTAGAGAAATCAATTCGACCTCTTGATAAGAATCGAAAGGGGACAGTCATTGCAGAGGGTGGAGCAATCTATCTTTTAGAAACGCTTGCTAATGCAAAAGCTCGAGGAGCAAAAATCTATTGCGAGATCACTGGCTATGCTATGAACTCTGATGCTTCTGACTTTGTTAATCCTAATACGGAAAGACAAATGGAGTGTATGCAAAAGGCCATGAAAATGGCCGGTGTTGAGCCAAAAGATATCGATATTGTGAGTCTGCACGCAACGGGAACGGGGGCAGGCGATATCTCTGAAACTCGGGCCATTCGGGGGCTATTTCAACATTGCCCGAACACTTATATTAATTTTACAAAAGGTCACATCGGTCATGCGATGGGGGCAGCGGGTTCGCTTGAACTTGCTGGAAACCTTCCAAGTTTTGAGGATGCAACAGTACACCCAGGAGTAAACTGTGAAGAACTTGATCCAGAATGTGCCCTTGATAATCTTGTTTTAGACCAGCCTAAAAAGGTTAAGGATGTCCAAACGATATTGAATAACTCTTTTGGGATGCTTGGAATAAACTCAACATTAATCGTTACAAAGTACAAAGAACAATAGGGGTAAGATATGACAAATGAAGAAGTGAGATCTGAAGTTCTCAATATTATTGCTGACATTGCACCTGATGAGGATCTTGGGGGAATTCAAGATAGCATTAGTCTTCGTGATCAGCTTGACCTAGATTCTATGGACTTTCTTGATATTGTTATGGAACTCAGAAAGCGTCATAAGATTGAAGTTCCACAAGAAGACTATCCTAGGCTTGATACGCTCGGTGGGTGTGTTGAGTATCTTCAACCTAAATTTCAGTAAGCTTTAAACGTATGACAGAACCGCAGACAGAATACGATGCCATCGTGATCGGAGCGGGCATGTCGGGGTTGGCTTGCGCTATCCGCTTAGGGATGTTCGATAAGAAAGTCGCTCTAATTGAAAAGCACTCTGTTCCGGGTGGTCTTAATTCATACTTCCAAAGAGTTAAAAAAGATAAGGAAGGCAACCGTGTCGGGATTCGAAAGTTTGATGTGGGTCTTCATGCTCTTACCAACTTTGCGAAAAAGGGTGAAAAAAACAAACCTCTATTGAAAATTCTAAAACAGCTTCGCCTTCGGTATGACTCATTAGAAATTCAGGAACAAAGTTATTCACAAGTCCTTTTTAATGAAAAAGTTCTCAAGTTTACGAATGATATTGAATTCCTTGTTGCTCAAGTGAAAGAAGTGTTTTCTGAAGAGGGAGAACGTTTTGAAAAACTGGTTAAGTTTGTAGAAGAATTCGATGATACATCTTTGGAATTTGAGTTTACTTCAACGAAAAATGAATTAAAAAAACAAGGCTTCTCTAATGAGTTTATTGAATGCCTACTTTGCCCTTTACTTTTTTATGGTTCAAGTTGGGAAAACGATATTGATCTTCAACAATTTGTCATTCTTTTCAAGTCGATTTTTATGGAAGGGTTTGCAAGACCCTATGGCGGGGTGAGAACTCTTATTAATCCCTTAGTTGAGAAATTGAAAGATAATAATGTGGATGTTCGTTTTAAAACGGCAGTTAAGAAAATTATCAAAGAGAATAATAAAGTTTCTGGTGTGGAACTAGAAGATGGAACTGTCCTTAAAACCAATCAGGTTTATTCTTCGGTAGGACTTCCGGAAACGGAGAGTCTTCTTATGAAAGAAAAGAGTAAAGTCGGGAACCTGACTTTTGTAGAATGTCTGTATGTTTTCGAGAAAAAAATCGATCGCGAAGTTAATGATTCTACTATTTCTTTTTTTAATTATGCTGATCGGTTCAACTATGAATGCCCTAAGACTCCAACGGATTTTCGAAGTGGAGTTTTTTGTATTCCTGATAATTATGAAAAAGTTGAATCTGAAGAGGGGATGATTCGCATCACTTTTATTGCAAACTATGATCACTGGAATAAGTTTTCTGAAAAAGAATATCTTGCTGAAAAAGAAAAGGTAAAAGAACAGGGACTTAAGCTCATTAAAAAACTTTGCCCTCAAGATAACCGCGAACTTCTGTATACAGATATTTTCACTCCTAAAACTATTACGAAGTTTACTTCCCATAAAGGGGGAACTGTTTATGGCTCGCCACTAAAAAAACGTGATGGGCTCACTGAGACAAAAGACCTTTATGTCATTGGAACAGATCAAGGGTATCTTGGGATCGTTGGGAGTCTTCTCAGTGGGATTACGATGGCCAATATCTATGGACTCAAAGGGGGGCTATGAAATATCAAAATGTTTATATTGAAGCTCACTCGACAATTGACCCTCCTGAGTATTTAAGCACGGATCAAGTAGAAGAGCTTTTAAAAGATGTTTATGAACGACTCAAGCTTCCAGAAGGGCGGCTTGAGTTGATGACAGGAATTAAACGCCGAGGTTTTTGGCCACGGACAGTGAAGCCAAGTGATATTAGTACGGAAGCAGCGGAAGAACTTTTTAAAAAATTCAATGTGAATAAAGATGAGATCGATCTTTTAATCCACTGTTCAGTTTGCCGAGATCAAATGGAACCTTCAACGGTCTCTTCTGTTCATCATGCACTGGGATTAAAACCTACATGTGAGAACTTTGACCTTTCTAATGCCTGTCTTGGAATGATGTCGGGGATGACCTTGGCAGCCAATATGATTGAAGCTGGTCAGATAAAGAAAGCATTATTAGTAACAGGTGAAAATAGTGCAGATCTTCTGTTTGATACAATTGATTATCTCAAAAGCAAAAAAGAACTCACTCGAAAAACCATTAAAGATTATATCGCCTCGTTGACGATTGGTTCAGCGGGAGCAGCGATCGTGGTTGGAAATGATTCTTCCAATGCGCTTTACCAGGTTCTGGGAACTCATCATCGGACTGACTCAAGCGCGCATAAACTATGTTTCGGTGGAAAGACTGAATACGGAACAATTATGTCGACGGATTCAGAGGCCCTGCTTCATAAAGGGGTCGCGCTTGGGAAGCAAACCTTCTTTGAGTTAAAAGATTATCTAAATCAAAACTTTCAAAAAGTGATTACTCATCAAGTTGGTAAGGCCCATCAGTCTCTTATTTTAGAGCAGTTTGGATTGGAAGAAGGAAGTGACTTTCCTATTTATCCTCAGTTTGGGAATTCAGGGTCTGCTGCGATCTTTACGGCGTTAGAAAAGGCCCGAGCAGAGGACTTTATAAAAAAAGGTGATGTGTTTGCCCTTTTAGGAATTGGAAGTGGGCTTCACTCCAATATGGCGGGGTTAAAATGTCTCAACTAACAGAACTCTATCCCTTTGAGTCGCATTATCATCCCGTTTATAACAATCTTAAAATGCATTATGTAGAGGAGGGACAGGGAGAGAAAACTCTACTGATGGTTCACGGGAATCCTACTTGGTCTTTTTATTTTCGAAATCTTGTAAAAGATCTCAGTTCAGAATACCGATGTATTGCCATTGATCACTTGGGTTGTGGTTTTTCTGATAGAGATGAAGAAACTTTTAATCTTGAAAAAAGAATTCAACACTTACAAAAGTTTATTAAAGAAAAAGACTTAATGAATATAACCCTTGTCGCTCATGATTGGGGTGGGGCCATTGGAATGGGTGCTCTTGTGAGAGAACCAGAGCGATTTGAGAAAATTATTCTCATGAACACAGCGGCTTTTAACTCTTCGGATATTCCTAAAAGGATTGCTCTTTGCAAAGTCCCAGTTTTAGGTTCACTTCTTAACCGTGGTCTCAATGGTTTTGCCTTGGCCGCGACTTTTATGGCGAG
>JAUHYH010000099.1 GCA_030426585.1 Bacteriovoracia bacterium | reverse complement strand
CCTTTGACTCTATACTTATCGGTTTTAAACTCGTCGTCTAACGCAGGAAGGGTTTTTCCAAATGAAATCAACTCTTTATAACGATCTTCCCATTGGTCGTGCTTTAAGAAGAGATCTTTTACTTCATTAATTTTGTCTGAGATGGCCATAATTCTCGTTTTAAATAAATTTTCTTGTCATCCTCTTTTGGCTTTGTCTAGAATGCCATGAGGGCGAGTAACTGACTGTTTTAATTCCCCTTTCTTTATTTACCGGAAGATTATTCCGATAACAAGGATAGGTTCACTCGAAGAGGAATAAAGGGCAAAATAGTAAGGTGGGGAAAATCTCAACAAACCCCGTTTAAAGAATGAGCGAAGAAAAATTTTTAAAAGAAATTCATCAACTTACTAAAGAAGAGATTAGCGAAAGAGGTCTTTCGCATGATTCACTTTGGTTACTTCAAGTTAATCTTGAAACTCAGGGTCCTTACCTTGCTGATGACCTTCGTTCTATATCTGATAAATACGCTGACGAACTTGCCAAGTGCATGGCTTGTAACCTCAAGCAAAAAAACTGGAAACCTTTCTTTGAGCATGGTCCTTTTCAAAAAAGACAATCAGAAGCTCCAAGACCTGTTATTAAAGCAGAAGAAAAAGGAAGACACTCTTTTCACCTTCTTATTGAAGGTCAGAAAAAAGGTCCTCTTTCTGTTAGTAAAATAAATGAAGCTATTGATAATGGTGAAATAAAAATGACCAACTTAATCTCCGCTGATGGTGGAAAAAGTTGGAGAAAGATTTATCATTTTCCACAGTTTGATAGAAGAAAAGACGCTGCTCTTGATTTAGAAATTTCTAAGCCCGATGAAGATCACTTTGAAAAGTCGCGTGTTTACTCAACTCAAGTTCTAAAAAAACTTAATCTCAAAAAAGAGGAAGAGTCTTTAGAGAAAGCACTTCTTGCTTGTCAGCAGCATTTAAATAAAAAAGGCGATTCAACAAGAAAAGTCTCAATGTCTGATCTTGGAAAAGCTCCCAGTGCTAGCGAAAAGTTTGACGATGTCTTTTCTAAATTTAGTTTTACTCCTAAAACAGGGAAAAACTTTGCAATCGCTGCTCTTGTGATTTTAGTCGTAGCCCTTTTTGTGTTTGATGAAGACAAAAAAGCCCCTGTTCAAAAAACTTCTAAGTCTAAAACTATCAAGAAAGATCGTTCCAGAGAGACTGCAAGCCGAGCAAAACCCGCTGCTCCAAGAAAAAGATCTAAATACTCTTCAAGAGATCGAACAAGAAGAAGACAAGAAAATCTTGATAACTCAGACCTTGAATATAACGAAAGCAACTCTCGTTACAGAGACAAAAGAGCTGACCGGGTGGAAGATGAACCACCACAAAGAGATAGAAGTCGAGGCAGAAGCAGAAATAGAAATGCCGATGTTGTTGATGACGTCGAAGACGATTTCATTGATGCACCGGAAGATGAAGAAATTGCACTTGATCCAGCAGATAATATGGACATGCTAGACCGTGAAGGCCGCTCTCTCGCTCTTGATGAAGAGATTGATGAAGAGTACGAGCCTCGTGAAGAATTCCTTGATGAAGGAATCGAAGACATAGACTACTAAGGACTCGGCCCTTCTCCCCGCACATTGACACTATTTTCGCAAAGAACCATACTTTCGCCATGGATTCACATCTTATTAGTTTTGAGGGCATAGAGTGCTCTGGAAAATCAACCCAAATCAAACTGTTTTGTCAGTACCTTGAAGAGGAAGGTTATTCGGTCTCTGTTTTTCGAGAACCAGGAACAACTAAGCTTGGTGAAAAAATTCGCTCAATTCTCCTCGACTCACACTTAGATAAAGTTAATATTTCAGCTCAAAGTGAACTGCTGCTTTTTCTCTCTTCCCGGGCCCAACTCCTTAATGAAGAAGTGCTTCCTTTACTTAAGAATAAGAAACAAGTTGTTATCCTTGATCGCTACCTTGATAGTTCTATTGCTTATCAAGGAGGTGGGAGAAATCTAGGGGTCGAAGTTGTCCGAGATCTTCATTTAAATTTTCCACCGTTGAATCGGCTTCCAGACATTACTTTTTTTCTAAACATCGACCTTGAAACATCTCTCAAACGAATGCAAGTTAGAAATGAAGAAGAAGACCGAATGGAAAAAGCCGGACGTGATTTTCACTCAAGAGTTCACAAAGCTTATCTTGAACTTCTTGAGAAAGAAGAGCGCATCAAAGATATAGACGCTGAGGGGAATATCGAAACCGTAAGTCAAAACCTCATTAAAGCATGGGAGTCTTATCTCAATGAATAAGACCATGACTAATCTGCTCCGTTCGCAAAGCTTCTTCCCTGCTTACTATCTCTACCCTTCAACTTCCGTTAGTTATGACTACGATTCGGTCATGAAATGGGTAAAAGAATTTTATAATAAATATTCAATCAAACCCTTTGAAACAATTGAAAACTGTCCTGATATTTTGTTTTTAAAACCCGATAAATCTGGAAGCTACAAGGTTGAGCAAATTTCAGAAATTTATCGTTTTCAAGAAACACGCCCTCTAAACAACAAGAATAAATTCTGTGTTCTTTTTCCCGTCAATGAAATCTCTGAAACTGTTTTTAATAAGCTTCTTAAAATTTTAGAAGAGCCCTACAATGGTTTGGTCTTTTTACTTTTTGACCAAAAGAAATCAGCTCTTCTGGACACCATTTCTTCGCGAGTCGTCGAAATCCGACTCTCTCCAGAAGATTTAGAACTTATGAATGCAGATTCAAACAACCAAGAGATTAAAGACTTATTTTCTGAAATTTTTAGTTTCTTACCCTCAAAAAACTCCCCTGGGAATTGGGAAGAATTTCTAAACGTTTACCGTGAAAACCGGACAGAAGAGAAATCCCTTTTAGCCGAATTTACCCACTGGGTTGCTGAAAAACCGGATGCTTCCCCTGTGTTTAAGGAGAAATTCCCTGGATTGATGCAATGGTTAGAAGAGTCAAAACTCTATAATAACCCCATTTCTGAGCGGGCTTACTTCCTATATCAGTTTGCTGGGGCGTTCAATAAAAGCCTTTAAAGCTTCTGTACAGAAGTTTTTTCTCCTATTATTATGTCTTTTATGACTCAAACGCAGGAAGTTAAAGAAAGTTCGGAGGAGAAATCTCCTCCAAAAGATAACCAGGACCAAGAGAACGACAAAAAGAAACACAACTTCAAAGACGGGCAACCCCTGACTTTTGTTCGTGTACGTTTCCCTGGGCACAATAAAAGCTACCCTTTTCTCATTGGAAAGCGCACGTTTTCTTATGGGCAAAAAGTTGTCGCCATGAGTGATCGTGGGATGGCCGTTGGTTATATCAACTCCTTCCCTTACGAAGTGAAATTCAAAGAAAGTATGCTTCCGATCAAAAGCATCTCAAAGGTTGCAACTGATCAAGATATCGAACAACAAAAAGAAAACTACAAGAAAGAAAAAGAAGCTGAGATTCTCTGCAAACGTCTTATCCATAAACACGAACTTGATATGAATTTAACTCACGTTGAATTCACTCAGTTTGGGAAAAAATGTGTGTTCTATTTCACGGCTCCAGCAAGAGTCGACTTCCGAGGGCTTGTAAAAGATCTCGTCAGTGAAATGCGTTTAAGAATTGAACTTCGGCAAATCTCTGTACGCGACCGCGCTGCCGCGGTCGGTGGAATTGGAGCTTGTGGAAGACAACTCTGTTGTTCTTCTTTCTTGGATCGCTATGGCCATGTGAATTTAAAGATGGCGAAGAACCAAAATCTTACGATTAACTTTAGTCAACTCAACGGTGTTTGTGGGCAAATCAAATGTTGTATCAAATACGAAGACGAAGTTTATAGTCACAAAAGAAAATCTCTTCCCGATGAAGGAAGTTTTATCATTTGTGAAAATGGTGACCGGGGCTATGTTGAAAACCTTCACCTTCTCTCTGAACAATTTGATATGCTCACTGAAAAAGGTGTCGTTCGGCGCTACACAGTAGAACAGTACAAAGAAAAAGCACCCAAAGATTTTAAAATGCCAAGGCGTCGAGAATTTGATCACGTTACTGATGAACGATCCACTGTCATTGGACTCGATCAACACAACTCAGATAAGACAAGAAAGTTTGAAAAAGAAATTGAGCGCATCAAAGAAAAAGCTAAGGGCTATGCGGATTCAGTCTTTGAAGAGCTGTTTGGGGCAGAGACCATGGAAGACGTTAAGGCTTTGCCTGACTCCCAGTAATTGCCATACAGGGAATATGCGCTTATATTCCCTGTATGAATAATCTTAATACAAATGAAATCCTTCCCTACCAAAATCAATTCTTAAAAGCTTATGAGGCGAAAGGAAAAAGTGCGAATAGCTTGAAATGTTATCGCCTCGACTTTGAATGCTTCAATGAATTTATCGCGAATTATAAAAATGTTGATTTCAACAATACTGTCGTTAGAGAGTTTGAAAATTTTCTTGAGAAAAAATATTCAAGTATCAACTCCCGAAGAAGAAAGCTTCAAACGCTTCGATTGTTTTTTGATTACTTGGTTGAAAAGAAAGCTTATCCAGAAAACCCGATCAAAAAAATAGCTTCGGCACCCAAGTCACTCTTACCTCCTTCACCAACAACTTATCCAGAAATTTTCATGGCCCAAGAGCTTCTAAAAAAACAGAAAAACGCTGCAGAGAATGACCTTCAAAAGCTCGTGACTCTTAGAAATTCAGTGATGTTTGTGCTTGTCTATGAGGCTGGTCTTTCAGTGGCCCCCCTTGCGAAGCTAAAAAAAGACAATCTCTATATTGGAGACAATGAGATTAGAGTTATTGTCACTCCAGATAAGCGTGACCTTTATTCCATTCCTGTTCCGGTTGAATATAAAGAACTCTTTAATGAATATCTTGAACTTTATGAAAAGGTTCTCGCAGATTCAGGGAAAGATTTTGATGATCTTTTCTTCTTTGCCAACGCTTACAAAATTATCAGAGGGTCTCTTTCTCCTCGGGGAATTGAAGATATCTTTCATAAGTTCTCAAAAGAACTTCCTGAACAAATTACGCCAAAGTCACTTCGCCAATCTTGTATTGTAAAATGGCTCGCTGAAAAACAGCCTGAAACGACAATTAAAGAATGGCTCGGACTCGCTCCTTCCTATTCGATGGCGCTTTATAAAAAATATATCGATGATCAAAAAACAGCTGAAAAACCCGATGATCATCTGGATTACAAAGGGATGGTACTTTAATGCAAGCGACTCATGAAGACTATATGGCCCTCGCGATTAATAACGCCAAAATGGGATGGGGACTGACAAAAACCAACCCCATGGTCGGGGCCGTGCTTGTGAAAGATGAGAAAGTTATCGCCACGGGATTTCACCAGTACTTTGGTGGACCTCACGCCGAAGCTGATTTGTTTTCTAAAACCGAAGACACTGAAGGGGCAACTCTTTATGTGACGATGGAACCTTGTTTTCATACCAATAAAAAAACTCCTCCTTGTACTCCGCTAGTCATTGAAAAGAAAATCGCAAAACTTGTGGTGGGAATGCGCGATCCTAATCCTGAAACAACCGGAAAAGGTCTTGAACAAATCAAAGCTGCTGGAATTGAAGTGATTGAAGGTGTGCTTGAAAAAGAAGTTCAAGGTTTAAACCCCGCCTTCACTATTAATATGAATGAGCAAAGAAGTTTTGTTCATTTAAAGATTGCACAAACTCAAGACCAGACCTTAGTCATTCCCGAACGCCAATGGATAACAGGAGACGAGGTTAGAAGAGATGTTCATTGGATGCGGGCCCAGTGCCAAGCCATCATGGTGGGGGGGGAAACTTTTAGAACAGACTCTCCTGAACTTACAGTTCGCGGGATTCATCTTTTAGAAAACGAACACTTCGAACAACCTCGAAGGCTTGTTTTATCGCGAACTCTCAAAGAACTTGAAGGCTTTGAAGCGGTTCAAGTCAATGATTGGAATCAATTTTTAAAAGACCTCTACAAAGAAGGAATCGGATCGCTTTATATTGAAGCGGGGCCTAATCTCGCGAAAGAGTTAATTGAAAATAAGGTTTATGATTATTTAAGCGTGATGGAAGCTCCCTTCAAAGCTGAAGGAATTAGATTAGATACAGAACTCCCTGAACTTTCAGAAATTCGAAAGTACTCCAACGGAGACCGGTGGTTAATATGTTCACAGGCTTAATAAAAGAAGTAGGAAAAGTTGTTTCGGTAAATCCAAATAACGAAGGGGCAGAACTTGAAATTCATTGCCCTCATTTGATTGATCAAATTAAAGTCGATGACTCGGTTGCTGTAAATGGTACTTGCTTAACTGCGACCAAAATAAATACTGATAGCTTTATCACTCAAGCGGTTCACGTCACACTTGAAAAAACCAATACCGGAAACCTTCAGCAAGGTTCCTCTGTAAACCTTGAACTCGCTCTCAAAGCAACGGATCACTTGGGCGGACACTTTGTTCAAGGGCACGTGAATACTGTTGAAACTCTCCAAGAAATTAATAAGCGTGGAAAAAATTGGGAATTTCAGTTCTCACTCTCTTCCGATTATCGGCGCTACTTTATTTCCGAAGGCTCGGTTGCTGTTAATGGTGTCAGCCTGACTGTTGCTGCCCTCACAGATGACAGTTTTACTGTTTCAATCATTCCTCACACTTATGAGAATACCACTTTTCAAGACCTTAGAATCGGTGATGCCGTCAATATTGAAGTGGACGTGTTGGCCAAATACGTAGAAAACTTTATGCGCTATCAGAAAAGTGCCAGCACCTTTTTCGTGTCGCAGTAGCGTTATTTCGCTGATTGAACTTTTTTTATAACGCAGCTGCGACACGAAAAAGGTGCTGGCACTAATTGGTGATTTTCGCTATAAAAACGCATGCAAAATTTCGAGAATATTGAAAAAGCTTTAATAAACCTGAAAGAAGGAAAGATGGTTATCCTCACGGACCACCATACCCGTGAAGACGAGGGAGACTTTGTTCTCGCAGCTCAACACGCAACCTCTCAGAAAATTAATCTTATGGCCCGTTGGGGACGCGGACTCATCTGCGCTCCCGTTGAAAAATCTAAAGCAGAACAGCTCAATCTTCCCTTAATGGTTCAAGAAAACAAATCAAACCATGAAACAGCTTTTACGATTTCGATTGATGCCAAAAATAATATCAGTACGGGAATCTCCGCTCATGACCGAGCTTATACTCTGAAACTTCTTGCTGCTGAAAAATGTGAAGAATGTGACTTTGTGAAACCTGGCCACATCTTCCCTCTTATTGCTAAAGATGGTGGTGTTGAAGAACGCCCCGGACATACTGAGGCTACGGTCGATCTTTTAAAACTTGCAGGACTCATTCCTGTTGGAGTGATCTGCGAGATCATGAATGAAGAAGGTGAAATGGCCAGAGGTGAAGAACTCAAACAACTTTCAAAACAGTTTGATATGTCTTTAATTTCAATTGAAGAACTGATTGAATACAAAAAGTTTTTAAGAACCCTCAGTGATGATGAAAATGCTGAGTTGATAAACTTAAAGGAATTCCGCTCATGAACTTAGAAGGAAACTTTGAAGTTAAAAATGACCAGCGATTTGCTCTCGTTGTGAGTCGCTTTAATGATATTTTCACTAGCAAACTTGAAGCTGGAGCAAAGGATTGTCTTTTAAGGCATGGGGCCAGTGAAGAAAATATTGATACTTATTGGGTATCAGGTTGCTTTGAACTTCCGCTTGTCCTAAAAAAATTAGCAAAATCTGGAAAATATAACGCCATGGTTGCCCTTGGTGCCGTGATCAAAGGGGGAACCCCTCATTTTGACTATGTGTGCCAATCAGTCACCAAAGGTGTGGCTCAGGTGAGCTATGACTACGATATCCCTGTAGGGTTCGGTGTTATCACCACAAATACCCTAGAACAGGCGCTAGAGCGCTCTGGCAGCAAGGCTGGAAACAAGGGCTGGGAAGCCACAATGGCGACGATTGAGCAGCTCAATTTATTGAATAAAATCAATATCGATTAAGGATTGCCTTCGTCGGTATAGCGTGTTAAGTAAGTATACCTATTTCAAACAGTTAAGGAGATAAAGAATGGCTAAAGCTACTATGGGTCGTTCACGATTTAAGATTCAAAGACGTCTTGGGACAGAACTTCCAGGACTTGGAAAGCCAGGTGCACTTGAAAGAAAGCCTTACGGCCCAGGTGTTCACGGAATGAAAAGAAAGAAGCTTTCCGATTATACAATCCGTCTTATCGAGAAACAAAAAGTAATGTTTCATTACGGTGTTCGTGAAAAACAACTTGTTAACCTTGTTAAAAAAGCGAAAAAAGATAAGTCGAGAGCATGGGTTGATACCCTGATCATCGGTCTTGAAAAAAGAATTGATAACGTTATCTTCCGTCTTAACTGGGCACCAAGTATTCTTGCTGCAAGACAGATGGTTGTTCACGGTCACGTTCTTGTTAATGGAAAGCCGGTTAAAGCTCCAAACCAAATCCTTTCAGTAAATGATGAAATCACTCTTACTGAAAAAGGATTTAAAACTGGTAACTACCTTCAAGCAAAAACAAGACCAAGAATCTCTACGGTTCCTGCTAATCTTGCAAAAGAAGCTGCTGGAGAAAACGAAAAAGCAAAAGTTCTTGCAGAGCCAATGCCAGAAGATATTCCTTTTCCATTCGAAAAGCGACTCGTTACCGAGTATTACTGGAAAATTAAGTAATTCAAATTACATGCTTATAAAGAAAAGGCCCTCTTCCGAGGGCTTTTTTTTATGCTTAAATTTTTGATTAAAACTAGAAAGAAAAAGCAACACCTAAAGTGGTCATACTAAGATCGATTTCGTTAGTAAGGGGGTTACCATTAGCTTCATCATAGCTATAACTTCTCATTTCTAGGTAAATATCAATAAGTGGGAAACCTGTATAACCGACACCAAGTTTTGTTCCACTAACCCCTTCAAAATCATTATTAGAAACACCTTCTGCAGCTTTTCCTCCGAGCATGTAAGCTCCATAAACTCGAAATAAAATTGGAAACTCGTAACCGACGAAAATCCCATAAGTTGTTAGAGCTACTTCCGAACCATCATCAAATTCCAAGTCTTGAAGAGACATTTCATAATCAAGTCCAACTGAAAGACCTAATGAAGACCAGCCTAACTGAAAGTCAAGTAACATTGGATTGTTATCAAGGTCATTTGTTGTCGTTCCTTGTTCACTCTCTCCAGAAAGACCAAGGTCAAGTCCAACGTTTCCGTAAAAGCCTGCTTGCGCTGACGAAAGAAATCCCAACGTCATTAAAGTTACTAAAATCTTTTTCATAAAAAACTCCTTCCATTGAGTACAATGAATAATTTAATTTCCTTTATTATCTTACTAAAAAGGAAAAACTACAATTGTCTGATTAAAACCCTCCGGGTTTATAGTGAGGCATTCAAGGAAC
>JAUHYH010000276.1 GCA_030426585.1 Bacteriovoracia bacterium | reverse complement strand
ATGTCTTATGATAAGATACATCATTGTAACGTTTTTGGAATATCTCAGTGACCCTTGAGATCAAAGTTTTAGCTTCTTGTGTTAACTTGCAGTTTGTTGGTCCTGGACATCTAAAGGAAGAATGGCTATGCTAGTAAGTAGAGTTGAACCACTCTTCAAATCTAAAGTCGAGCCATTCTTTAAGCCCACCAGTAGCCTTCTCTCCAAGTTTGCGCCCAATCCCACAAGAATCTTTCTCACAATTCTTCTTATAATACTTAAACGTTGTGTTACATGAAGAATGAGCCGTCTCTAGGAGCACTCTCAAGGTCTGATTATAAACTTTCTTAGTTTGATCTCTTTGGTATTTCCCATACCAACACATAGATTCATAAGTTAGAAAACTAGAAAAACTACAAAAAAGACCAGTCTGTACAAATGGATTTAGATTAAAAGAACCTATTCCGCTAAAAATTAAATTTTAGTATGCTTCTTTCTTTTTCAAATAGGAGAAGCAAATGAGTTTTAAAGAGCTTTCAGATTCTCAGTGGGTCAAAATTAAAGAGCTAATGAACTGGGTCCCTCCTCTAGAAAGAGGAACGAAAAGAACTGCCCTAAGGAAAATATGGAATTCGATTTTCTACATCCTTTGCAATGGATGCCGGTGGTCGGATCTGCCCCAAGGAAAAAACTATGCAGCAAAAACAACTGCGTTCAGATGGTTAAAAAAGTGGGAAGAAGAAGGGGTTTTAGATCGAGTTTTGGGAGGTCTTTTAAAAGAAGGAATTGCAAGGAAAAAGGTTGATCTTAGAAATATATTGATCGATGGCACTTTTTCCCCCAGCCCCTGGAGGGGGAGAGCAGGTTGAACACGGATATAAAGGGAAAGGGGTGGTAATGCATTTGCTAGCCGATGCAAATGGAAGACCTGTCCTGATTAAGAATACGGGAGCTAAAGGGGATGAGAAAACTCAGGCAATGGTTCTATTGAACAATATTTCCACTTATAAAACCCTCAGAGAAAGGGTTGTAGAAGCGGATAAAGGATATGATGCTTACTGGCTAAGGAGAGAAATCCTACAGATGGGAGCGCTGCCCCTGATACCCTATAGATTAAATATTAAGAATGCTCCATCAATGAAGGAGGTTTGTAAAGCATTTAACTGTTTAAGAGTAAGGTGGAAAGTCGAAAGAGCTATAGCCTGGCTTAAGAGAAAATATCGACGTTTGTTGATGAGATGGGAAAGGTTGGCAATTATGTGGAAAGCGTTTACAAATCTTGCATTGATTCATTACTGGTTAACTATTTTAGTGGAATAGGTTCATAAAGCCTCAAAGGGGTAACAATGGTAGATAAAAAGACACAAGCTTATTACAAAGATATTTTTCTAGAAAGCCTTGATGATATTTCCAGTGCAGAAAAACAGGAAAAAGCTTGGGTTCAAGGTGATTATAATGGGTTTAATACATTTATATAAATTTTCGAAGGATTTATTTCCCCTTGCGAATCTGTCAAAACATGGACTATTCTCTCTGCTGAGCAACGACAAAACCTCGAAAAACTTTATGATTTGCTTATCAAGTACGATGATACAAAACGGGTTGGCAAACAAATTGTTACAAAAAGCGATAAAGAAATCTGCCAGGATCCAGCATGGGAAGAAATAAGAAAATTCGGGAGGCGTTTGCATAAAGAACTCAAGGAGGTTTCTTTTCTCCAATGTTAAAAAAATGTTCTGGGTATCAATATGAGTGATTATTTTACAATTGAACTTTCAAGCAATCTAGATTATGAGGGAATGGTCGTATATATCAGTGCCCATAAACAAGAGATTGCAATACTCAATTATGATAAAGGTATTGAAAATATTGAAATTAAATTACTTCCAATCCACACTGAATCAAAAACTCTTTCCGTTCCTTTATACGAACTTCTAAAAGCCTTAGAAAAAGCAAAAACGGTCCTAAAGAAGTGTGCTGA
>JAUHYH010000098.1 GCA_030426585.1 Bacteriovoracia bacterium | reverse complement strand
GATTATAAGGAAGTGGATTGATATTCGTAATCTCTAAGGAGTAAGCAACAAGTGAACCCGCTCCCGAACCTCGACCAGGTCCCACGGGAATATTGTTCTCTTTCGCCCAAATAATGAAGTCCGATACGATAAGAAAGTATCCCGCAAAGCCTGTTTGCTTGATCATCTCAACTTCTTCTTCAAGTCGGGCATAATACTGGGGCTTTAATTCAGTTTCCCAATTAGGTTCATTAACAATTTTTGTAAAATGTGGGCCCTCAAATCTCTTCTCTAAACCTTCCTTAGATTTTCTAGCGAAATATTCTTCGGTCGTTTCTTGGGTGTTAATTTCAAAGTCGGGAAGATGATAGATTTGTTTTCCCTGCTCATCTTTCCACTTCAATTCAAGGTTACATTTATCTGCAATTCGAAGAGTGTTATCACAAGCTTCAGGATGATAATGGAAAAGCTCTCTCATGAGTTGAGGCGATTTAAAGAAAAACTCGTTCGAAGTTAACTTCATTCGTTTTTCATCGTTAAAAGTTTTCCCTGTTTGGATACAAAGCAGAACTTCTTGAGCAGCTGCATCTTCTCTTTCAAGGTAGTGACAATCATTCGTCGCCACCAAGGGAATACTTAAGTCACTCGCATAAGTAATCAGCTTCTTGTTTACTTCCATTTGTTCTTCAAGCCCGTTCTCTTGAATCTCTAGATAGAAGTCATCACCGAAGAGTTCTCGATACTTTAAAACCGCTGCATGAGCACGGTCATCATTACCTGTAAAAAGGTTGTAAGCAACCTCGCCTTTCAAGCAAGCCGTCGTTGCAACGAGACCTTCCGAATATTGCTTCAAAAGTTCGTAATCAACTCTTGGTTTATAATAAAAACCTTCTAAGTATGCTTTTGATAAAAGCTGACAAAGGTTTTGATAACCAACTTTATTCTTACAGATAAGAACGAGGTGATGGATGTGATATTTCCCCTCTTCTGCATCTTGAGAAGATAGGGTTTTTGTATTTCTACTTGCAGTTTTTCTGTCGTGTCTTGAACCTGGAGTGAAATAAATTTCACTTCCAATAAGCGGCTTTACCCCTGCTCGTTTTGCTTGCGTATAAAAATCAATGGCACCAAACATGTTTCCATGATCAGTGGAAGCAACCGCAGGCATTCCAAATTCTTGTGCTTTTGCGAAAAGATCTTTTAATCGGATCGCTCCATCAAGCAAAGAGTATTGCGTATGAAGGTGAAGATGAACAAAGCTATCCGAATGTGACTGTAAATAAGAGGCTTCTTGCTGCATGAATTAGGCTTTCCCAAAAAAGAGATTCAATTTGTCAGTCATTATGGGGGCTTAAGGGAAGGTAGTCTAGGGAGTGAGGGCCGGTGTTAGAGAAAAAACCCCTCGAATCCAAGAAAGAGACGAGGGGCGTTATAGCAGGCTATTACTTCTTCTTTTTAACGTCGAGCTCACCGCTAATTTCGAGCTCATTTTTGACGCCGATTCCCATATAACTGAGACGATCTTTGTCATTATCGAACTTAAACTTGTTAAGATCGACTTTCATTTTAAAGTCCGCTTTCTTCCCTTTCATCTTATAGGTAAAAGGGACCTTTTGTTTTACACCTCGGATATCAACGCTCGCGATTCCACGACCACCTTTTCCGGTTGCTTTAAGGACTTTAATCTTGGGATATTTTTTGGTCTTTAATCTATCCCAGAGATGTTCATCTCTAAGATCGATTCCGGTTTTCAATTCTTTTGCGACAACATACATGTCTTTAGCGAAAAACTTTCCTTTCTTCTCCATCGCAACTCCGTTATGGATTTTTGCTTTAGCGTCGAAAGATCCTGCAGGTGAAAGTGGTATGTGAACTTTTACGTCTCCGGCAAAAACTGAAGATGTAAAACACAAACCAACAACTAATAAATTCAATTTTTTCATGGATAAAACTCCCCTTTAAAACTCATGAGTTGATCTTAGCATGTAACACCGTATCGGCAGCTAATACCGGATTCTTTAGCTCAAATGCTTGAAAATTCGAAAAACTTAATGCCAAAAAAAATAGGCGAAGTTCTCTAAGCCTTCCTTTTTTCTTGCTAGGTTAAAAAATGAATTTAATACAAGGAGAGCAAGGATGAGTTACCGAGGCGTATGCCTTGATACGTCGCAGGTAACGAATTCGTAGCTCGACGAAGTAGTAAGTTTATTTTTGGACCTAGAAATCATTCCCATTCGATAGTTCCCGGGGGTTTGCTGGTTATGTCGTAAACAACACGAGTAATCCCCGAAACTTCATTAGTGATTCGAGTCCCCACATCATCAAGAAAACTATAAGGAACCTCTGACCAAGTTGCGGTCATCCCATCTCTACTATTAACGAGACGAACAGCGATAATCTCTTCGTAGGCTCTCCCGTCCCCTTTTACCCCAACCGTTTTTTGAGGGATGCAAACAGTAAACGCCTGCCAGATACGATCGTACTGTTCGTGCTTCTTTAGCTCTTCAAAAAGGATTTGATCTGATTCTTGAACCGCTTTAATTCTCTCTGGCGTACACTCTCCTAAAACCCTTACGCCAATTCCTGGTCCCGGGAAAGGATGACGGAAAACCCACTCAGGTCTTAAGCCTTCGTATTGACCAATTAATCTGACTTCATCTTTAAAGAGATATTTTAAGGGTTCTAAAAGTTCGAGCTTCATTTTCTCAGGAAGCCCACCTACGTTGTGGTGAGACTTAATCGTTACTGACTTCCCTCCCTTTTTATGAGGGCTAATAGATTCAATCACATCAGGATATAAGGTTCCTTGAAGCAGATATTTAAATTTAATTCCCTTCTGGTCTTCGAACTCATGAACCTTTTTCTCGAACACATCAATAAATGTGTTTCCAATAATTTTTCGTTTTTGTTCCGGATCAGAAACCCCTTTCATTTTAGACAAAAATTCATTCTGAGCATCAATCACTTCAATATTAAGATTGGTTTCTCGCTGGAGAAGATTAATGTGATGAATGTCTTGAGGTCTAAGAAGGCCATGATCCACAAAGAAGCAATAAAGCTTTTTGTGATTTACTTTATTCGCAAGTGTGGCAGCGACTAAGGAATCGACTCCACCTGAAAAAGCACAAAGGATATAATCATCCTTTGCTACATTTAAAATATCGTAGCACTGGTCTGCTATTTCACTTTCATTCCAATCTTTTTCGAGCTGAGCTACTTCTTTAAAAAATTTTTCAAGAAAATCTTGTCCATTCTCTGTATGAGAAACCTCTGGGTGAAATTGAATCCCAACGATAGGCTTTACATCATGACGAATTCCCGCGATCAAATCATTTTCAGACTTAAGAAACACTTCAAAACTTTCAGGAACCGTCTTCACGTGATCACTGTGACTCATCCAAGCTTGAAAACCATGCCCTTCTCCAAGAAATTTAACTTGGGATTTTCCGTACTCACCCTTGAGACCTTTTTCGACTTCTCCACCATAGAACTGAGCAATCAATTGAAGGCCATAGCAAATTCCTAAAATGGGAACCTCTAGATTAAAGAAAACCGAATAATCTTCTTTATCTTCAAAAACTGATTGAGGTCCACCAGAAAGAATAAGACATCTCGGAATTTCTTTATTAGAGATTCTTTCTTTCGCCTCTTCGACAGTTAAAATATAGGAGCTATAACCAATTTCACGGGAAACTCGTGTGATCAATTGGGTATACTGAGAACCAAAGTCGACGATCCAAATATTCGAATTCATTATGCTCTCCCAAAGAAGCCAAGTTGTTCACCACCGAGTACATGGAAGTGAGTGTAAAAAACAGTTTGACCGCCATGAGGTCCAAGATTCGTTACAACACGGAAGCCGGTTTTATCGAGACCAATGGCACGTGTATGTTTTTGAATGGCGTGATAAAGGTCTTTAACCTGTTCAGGGTTTTTATCCATCAGGTCATTAATATTTTCGCTTTTTTCTTTATGAATAAAAAGCAGATGAATTTCAGCCTGAGGAGAAATATCATTAAAAGCAATAACCTTTTCATCTTCGTAGACAAGCTCAGTTGGAATTTCTTTATTGAGAATTTTTTCAAAGATCGTCATCACTTACTCCATTGGCTCGTTAACACGTTCGATATTCGCTCCAAGACCTTGAAACTTTTTATCGATACTCTCATAACCTCGATCGATATGGTAAACCCTTTGCACTCTCGTCTCACCAGAGGCAGTGAGCCCTGCTAGAACTAAGGCAGCACTCGCTCGCAAATCGGTACACATTACCGGTGCCCCTGTCAGAGGTTTCCCGCCTTTAATAATGGCGGTTCTTCCTTGAAGTTTTATATCAGCTCCCATTCGGTTGAGCTCAGGAACATGCATAAAACGGTTTTCAAAGATACTTTCTGTAACGACAGACTTCTCATTAATACTGGTAAGTAGCGATAGGAATTGTGCCTGAACATCAGTTGGAAAAGCTGGGTATGGCGCCGTTTCGATATCTGTGCTCACAAGATTGGATTCTTCCCCTTGAACTTCAATGAAGTTTTCACCAATGACTAACTTTGCACCCATCTCCTCAAGCGGCTTCGTAACTGATTCTATATGTGTAGGATTACAATTGAGAACTTTAATATTGGATCGAGTAATAAGCCCTGCGATCAGAAAAGTAGCTGCCTCAATACGATCAGGGATCACGGTATACGTATGAGAAATATTCTCACCTGTAATTCCGTTGATCACAATTTTATCTGTTCCCGCTCCTGAAATTTCCAATTGAGAAAAGCTTGCACTTAAAAAGTCACAAAGATCTACAATTTCAGGTTCTTTAGCAGCATTTTCAATTGTGGTTTCACCTTTTGCAAAAACTGCTGCCATGACTAAGTTTTCGGTGGCTCCCACTGAAGGAAAAGGGAGAGAGACTTTTGCTCCAACAAGTCCGGAAGTTTCAGCTTCAACATAACCTTTTTCAACTTTTATCTGAGCTCCCATTTGCTCAAGACCTTGAAGGTGGATATCGATCGGACGAGTTCCTATCGCACACCCTCCCGGAAGAGAAACTTTTGCTTTTTTGAACCGACTTAAAAGTGGTCCTAAGACAAGAATCGACGCTCGCATTTTTTTTACAAGCTCATAACTCGCTTCAGTAGTAACATTATCCGGAGCTTCATAATGAGTCAGATTCCCTTCTTTAGAAATCTTTACTCCCATTTCACTCAAGAGACTGTTGATCGTATTAATATCTCTAAGGCCCGGAAGCGTGTCGAAGCTCACTTTGTTTTTACACAAAAGAACTCCCGCGAGGATCGGAAGGGCTGCATTTTTTGAACTAGAGATTGTAACTTCCCCTGAAAGACGGCAGGGTCCCTTTATAAACAAACTATCCATAGACAAAAATTAACAGGAAATTAGCAGATATCATAGACTCACTCACTGGAAAAGCTGAGTTTCTTTCGTTAGAATTTTCTTATGTTTTTAAAGCTTCTACTGCTTCTCAGTCTTATTCTTAATGGTTATTTCTACATCTTTCACTTCAATACGAGTCAAACCATCGTAAAGACCAAGATTGTTGAAAAAGAGCCCTCTCAAATAGCTGAATCCAAACCAAGTGCTAAGCTCATCAAGAAATCTAGTTTATCTCCTAAAGAGGAAGTCAAAGCGATTGCTGAGGAAAAGACTCCGACCAATCCAAATGAAGACTTCTATTATAATCCCTACCAAGTCGAACTTGAGGAGGCGATTGCTGAACACCTGAAATTTCAATTGAAGCTGCAAGACCAAGTTATTAAAAATTACCAAGGTCTTAAAAAGAAGTATCAAGAAGAACTGAACAACGTTTTTAATATTCCCCAAGAACATAATCCGGATGAACCTTATATCCCAAGTTACAAAGAACACAAAAAGTACTATGACTTACTTGCGGAGTATCACGATAAACTCAAGGCTTTATTCGGTACTGATCGATATCAGCGTTACGAAAAACTTCGCCGCGAAAACAATGAACGGGTAATGAAAGAGTGGCAAGTCGGTCAAGAGTCTGACTTACAATACATGCATCTCTAAAGGTTCACTTTTTCTAAAGCTCATTATTCAAATAAAGCTCTAGGGCCTTTTTATCTAATTTCCCCAAAGTACTTTCTTTCTCATCCCAATCATCTTTATTTGAAAGAATGATAATTTTTAAGCCTTGCCCTTTAATGATATCAACCACAGAGAGATAACCAAAGCCTCCTCCTGTGTGCCAAACTCGATCAAAACCTTTAAACTTACCTATCTGCCACCCATATCCATAAAAAACATCATCTCTTACTTTAGTATGGGCCGTAAAAAGTAGATCGACAGATTCTTTGGTTAACGCCTTATAATTTAACAAGGCATCAATCCAAGTATTCATATCTTTTGAGGTTGTATAAGTACTGCCTGCTCCATGAGAATAACGATAACAACAAGCCTTTGTTGTCTCTTTATCTTGTATTACATATCCAGAAGCTTGGTTAGGTATAATTTTTGTCATTTTATATTCTGAAGTTCTGTTCATCTTCAGGGGAGTATAAAATGATTTTTTCAAATAGTTCTCAAATGTTTCTCCTGAAACTTTTTCAATAAGGTAAGCCAAGAGGTGGTAACCTGCATTGCTATAACTAAACTTTCTCGTTCCAAGAGGAGCTTCATCAACCAGAGGGGCTGCTTTTAGTAACTCCACTCTTTTTTCAATCGGAGAAAAACTTTCAAGCATTTCAAGTTCGTATCCCTCAAGTGCATAAGAATTTTCGTTATCTTCAATTTTAATGTTAACTTTTTTATCAAACAACCAATGCTTAAAACCAGAAGTATGTGAAAGAATATTATGAAGAGTGATTCCCTTCCAACTTTCTGGCGTTTTAATATAATTGGAGATGTCAGTATTTAAATCGACTTTCCCCTCTTCTGCTAGTTTTAAAATTGCAGCGGCAGTAAACTGTTTAGAAACAGAAGCAAGGATAAAACTCATATCCGTTGTCATGGGAACGTTATGCTCTCGGTTCGCCAGTCCGTAAGAGTTATGAAAAAGTATTTTATCTTTCTCACTTACTAAAACCACTCCTTCAAAACCTGTGGATTCAATATACTTATGAAAAAGAGATCCTTTTGAATAACTATTCGAATACGTAAAACTACTTAGAAAGATAAAAAATGGAAGAATGTATATTTTCATATACTTAGTCTATCTTATGGAGGATCAAAGAAAAACTTTAAGATCAAAGCTGTAAATTGTTCAAAATATTCTATAAAAATTAAACAATTAGACGAACTAACTGCCCAAATAAAGGTAGCGGTCTCGCCTATTTAAGTCTTGGGTCACTTCAACTTTTTGAAAGTCCATTAAACGGGCCAACTCCGCGAGATCCTGCAGATTATATTCATGCCCCTCCAAAAGAAGGATTGGTGCTAGCTTTCTCGCAGCCTCAAAAAAGTCTCGGTACCATTGTTCGTAAGTTTCATCATCTAGGAATAAGGCCATATCGGGTTCATACTTTTTCGTGATGTCATGGATGATCTGACTTCTTTTAACATAGGGAGGATTTGAAAAAATCAGATCAAACTCTCCGCTGACCTTTTCAAGTCTATCCCCTAAGATAAAATTCACTTTATGATCAGGGTGAAAACTATATTTATGAGTTTGGTAGTTAAACTTCGTCACCTCTAGGGCTTTTTCCGAAAGGTCTACAAACGTCAGCTCTAAAGGTTTTTGAGTTTCTTTCAAAATAGAAAGACCTAGGCAACCACTCCCCGACCCAACTTCGCAGACTTTATTTCCTTTTAAGTTTTTGATCACAAGCTCGACCAGCCCTTCTGATTCAAAGCGAGGGATGAGAACGTTTTCATCAACATAAAACCAAGCATTATAAAAATAAGCCTGGTTAGTTATATAAGCTAAAGGAGTTCCCTTCTTGAGAAAATCTAGGAAATTTTGTTCTGCTAACTCTAAGGAATGGTACCCTTTCAAAGTTTCTAAATGATAATAGCGATCAAACTCTTCACTTAAGCGCGCTTGCTTTATCCCAGGATAAAAATCTTCTAATTCATGGATTGGAAATTCCAAGATTATTCTTCTGAGCCTTTAAGGGCCGCTGCTTGGTTATGAGTTATAAGAGCATCAACGACGGGTTCTAAGTCTCCATCAATAATGTTATCGAGTGAGTAAAGCGTGAGCCCAATTCGGTGATCGGTGAGACGACCTTGAGGGAAATTATAAGTTCGGATTCGCTCAGAACGATCTCCTGTTCCTACTTGCCCTTTTCTTTCAGCCGCTTCTTTTGCTTGGGCTTCTTGGACCATCTTATCGTAGATACGGGCTTTAAGAATCTTAAGGGCCTTGTCTTTATTTTTATGCTGAGACTTTTCATCTTGAATCGCAACCACTTCACCCGTTGGAATATGTGTCGCTCTAACTGCAGAATCGGTCGTGTTTACTGATTGACCACCGTTACCACCGGCCCGATAAACATCAATCCGAACATCATTCATATTAAGCTCAAATTCAACTTCGTCTGCTTCAGGAAGAACTGCAACTGTAATGGTTGAAGTATGCACTCGTCCCTGGGACTCAGTTTTAGGAACTCGCTGAACTCGGTGAACCCCCGATTCATATTTCATTTTGGAATAAACTTTATCGCCCTTAACCGCAATGATGACTTCTTTAATCCCTTCGTCAGATTGAGAGATAGAAATCATTTCGGACTTAAATCCAACTGAACTAAAGTAGTTTTGATACATTCTAAGAACATCTCCCGCAAAGATTGAGGCTTCATCCCCTCCCGCTCCTGCACGAATTTCAATCATAACGTCTTTATCATCAAGTGGATCTTTAGGAAGAAGAAGAATTTTTAAGCGGTCTTCATATTCAGGAAGTTTCCCTTCATTTTCACTCAACTCTTCTTTCGCCATTTCTCTGAGGTCTGGATCTGATTCATTCATGACCATGTCTTTGGCTTGTGCTACGTCGTCTTTAATTTTTTTATATTCTTTATAAACGTTAACGATTTCTTCAAGTGAAGAACGCTCCGAGCTTACTTTTTTAAACTCTTCTTGCCGGTCATAAATAGTGGGATCAGCAAGTTGTTCTGTTAGTTCGTCATAACGAACAACAACCGCTTCTAATTTATCAAACATTTACTTTAACCATTCATTGATTCATAGAACTCAACGTTGGTCTTGGATTTTTTAACCCGGTCGAGAACGAATTCCATAGAATCAATCGTATTCATTGGGTGAAGTACTCTTCTAAGAACATAAAGTCTCTGCAAAGTTGCTTCATCAATCAGAAGGTCTTCTTTTCTCGTTGAAGACTTGTTGATATCTAAACATGGGAAGATACGCTTCTCCATTAGTTTCCTATCAAGTTGAATCTCTGAGTTACCGGTTCCTTTGAATTCCTCGAAGATAACTTCGTCCATTCTTGAACCTGTATCAATAAGCGCTGTCGCGATAATCGTAAGCGATCCACCACCCTCAATATTTCTAGCCGCACCAAAGAATCTTTTTGGTTTATGAAGAGCATTCGAGTCAACCCCACCGGAAAGGATCTTTCCAGATGGTGGAACAACTGTGTTATAAG
>JAUHYH010000275.1 GCA_030426585.1 Bacteriovoracia bacterium | reverse complement strand
AATGGGAACTTGTAACGTGAGAACTGAAGAGCGAAAAGGTTCTTCGACAGAAAATCGACGTTATAAGGTTTGGGTTGAGCTTGAGTATAGGCTTTGCCAAAAAGTTGATTTTTATCAAACGAAAGACGTGAGTTATTTTGGTTTGATTCACCGTAAAGGGATCTATGACAAGGATGATTATAGAAAAACAAGATATATCTCTCAGGATGATGATGAAGCTGAAAGAAAAGTTTTTGTTGCAGGTAGTGTGAATTATAAAACTCTTTCTGAAATAGAAGCTGAAAAGAATAAGATTTATCAAGCAATGTCTTCGAATGAATCAACGGAATCAAGAGCTAGACTCGCTGAACTTGAAAGAGATGAAGATATTTTAAAAAATGTGGTTGAGCAGAACCTTGGAAATTGTGAAGCTCATAAAGAATCGATACTCAAGAATGAAAATAGAAGTAATGAAAACTTCTGTGAGGAATAGGGGAATTCAATGTTAAAGAAATTTTTGCTTTTGATCTGTCTTACAAGCTTTTCAGCTTATAGCTTTGAAAGTAAAAATATTGAGTTTATGACTGCAAGAATTACTCATGGCAGACTTATTCCGATTAAAGTTGGTACTGCTAAAATTTCTTTGAAAGTCGACTACTATGATGAAATTCAATCACTTAATGTTAATGCAAGAGTTGGAATTTTAGGAATCACCGAGGACATTAAAGAGAATGTTACGATCAGTGAGCTTCTTAGGGGAGACTCTCTTGAGTTTGGAATGAGAGGAGCTGATAAAGATATTTTAGAAATTGTTCCGAGTAGAGAATTTGAAACAACGGGTGGAGAGGCGACTCTAAAAATTTGGAACGGATCGTTTTTTGAAACTGAAAAAATTAATATCAAAAAAACAAATTCAGGTTATAAAGCTTATAAAGTTACCAAATCGGGTTCTCTCAAGCGAATTATTGGCTTAAATATCAACATGCGGGGTTATAATATTGCGACTATGTATGTTGGAAAATACGAGCTTCTTACGAACTAAGAAACTTTTTTCATTGGAATAACTTCAGCTTCCTCTTGTGAAGAAATACTTGGTTCGATCTTTCCTTCTTTTTTCATATTCCATTCGAGTTGTTGAATTTGCTTTAAGGCTTTGTTGTATTCATCCGCCATATCTCTGAAATAATCTGTTTTTCTAAAACATGTAGATTGGAGGTGATGAACATTCTCCAAGTCTTCCAGTTTTTGAATCTTCTGGAATTGAATTTTAAGATTTTCGAGAGGTCCCGCAACCTTATGAGACATAAGGAGCCCATAGACTACCAAGATTCCAAAAACGAGCCCACCACAGATCAGAAAGACTTGGTTAAGGGAAACAATCTGGGTCTGGAAGAATTGATAGAATTCACGTTTTTGTTCAAAGCTTAAGGCCTCACCATAAGCGTTAAATTTGTAGAAAATATAAATATTGGCACCATACAGGATCAAATTGATCAACAATGCGGTTCCAATAACCATTTGAATAAAGCTTCCCTGGAATTCAGCGTTGATGTAGTACTTTCTTTTCCAAAATGGGGGCCGATCAGGTTTTTGGCTCATAACTCTTTCTAGATCGGAAGACTCGAAGGAATTCTTGAATTAATGCAGAGCATGAGAAAAATAATCAAGTTTCTGAGCCTGGCTACCCTTGACTTAAATATCTCCCATATTATCTTAAGCTCGTTAATTTAATTGATTACAGCCATTTATAAGGAGGACCACCATGGGCGTGAGACCATTACAAGACAGAGTTCTAATCAAGAGACTTGAAGAAGAAACAAAAACAGCTGGCGGGATTATCATTCCTGACAACCATAAAGAGAAGCCAGCTCAAGGTGAAATCGTTGCTGTTGGAACTGGTTATAGATTAACTGACGGAACAGTAAGAGCTTTAGATGTTAAAGCTGGTGATAAAGTTCTTTTCGGAAAATATGCCGGAACAGAAGTAAAAGTAGA
>JAUHYH010000097.1 GCA_030426585.1 Bacteriovoracia bacterium | reverse complement strand
GAAAAAAAATCAAAACATCCGATTGCTCGTTCTCTTGTTCAGTATATTCAGTCGAAAGGCTATAAAGAACTTCAGATTGATAAGGTTGTTGAGAATATCGGTCGAGGTATTGAAGGTTGGTACCAGGTTGATCAATGGGAAGTACGATCAATTGAAAGCAATATGAGTATTGGAAAAACTCAGGTGGGAGTATTTAAGAATAATACTTGTGTCAGCCAAATATCACTTGAGGATTCCTTAAGGGAAGATGCTTTAAGCAATATAGAAAAGTTAAACTCTATAGGGATTAAAACAAATATCCTTTCGGGTGATAATGAAAGTGCTGTGAAAAAGGTTGGAGATAAGCTTGAACTTCCAGAGCAAAACTTATTTTATAATGCGAGTCCTGAAGCCAAAAAACAAATTCTAAAAACTCATCCAAACGCAATGATGGTTGGGGATGGGGCCAATGATACGCTCGCTTTCTCACAAGCGGCTGCAGGAGTGGCGGTAAAAGGAAGTATGAGTCTGAGTTTAAAGGTTTCGGACGCTTACTTAACAACTCCTGGCATTATAGGAGTCACAAAGCTGGTCTTAATTGCAAAAGAAACAATGAAAGTTGTGAAAAGGAATATTATTTTTTCTTTAATTTATAACGTTGTTGGAGTGACAGCGGCATGCCTTGGTTATGTTGATCCTCTTTGGGCAGCAGTTTTTATGCCACTGAGCTCAATCACTGTGGTTTCTTCAACACTTTGGGGAACGAGTGCTTTGAGAAAGATAAAAAAGGGGCAAGTGTGAACGTTTTATACTTTGCGATACCCATTGCTCTAATTTTAGGTGCTGTCTTTTTGGCTTTATTCATCTGGGCGACGAAGTCTGGGCAGTATGATGATTTAGAAACACCTTCTTATAAAATATTAATCGACGATGAAACACAAAAGAGGAAAGAAAAATGAATGACTCGAACGGAAACTTAGAAAGTTTCTCTTATGACGACAAAATTGTTCGTTTCTTCACCTATGCGACTCTTCTATGGGGAGCAGTGGCAATGCTGCTGGGGGTGACGATAGCGTTCCAACTTGCGTACTGGAAACTTAACCTTGGGGGAGAATGGCTTACTTTTGGTCGGCTTAGACCACTCCACACCAACGCTGCTATTTTTGCCTTTGTTGGAAATGGTATGTTTGCAGGGATTTATTACTCCCTTCAAAGACTTTGTAAGGCACGACTTTTTAGCGATGCTTTAAGTAAAATCCATTTCTGGGGTTGGCAATTAATTATTGTTGCTGCTGCGATTACTCTTCCTTTAGGGATGACCCAAGGTAAAGAGTATGCAGAACTTGAATGGCCAATCGATATTGCAATTACATTGATATGGGTTGTCTTCGCTGTAAACTTTTTTGGAACACTTGTTCGAAGAAGAGAGCGTCATATCTATGTGGCGATTTGGTTTTATATTGCAACAATCATAACTGTTGCGGTTCTTCACATAGTGAATTCAATTTCGATCCCAGTTGATTGGATGAAAAGTTATTCAGTCTATGCGGGAGCGCAAGATGCTTTGATTCAATGGTGGTATGGGCATAATGCTGTTGGCTTTTTCTTAACTACTCCGATTTTAGGGTTGATGTATTATTTTGTTCCTAAGGCAGCCAATAGACCGGTCTATAGTTATCGACTTTCGATCATTCACTTTTGGTCATTAGTGTTTATCTATATTTGGGCAGGACCTCACCACCTACTTTATACGGCCTTACCGGAATGGCTTCAAACTTTAGGAATGGTCTTCAGTATTGCTCTTTGGGCTCCAAGCTGGGGAGGGATGATCAATGGTCTCTTAACTCTAAGAGGGAAATGGAATGAAGTCCGAACCAATCCAACCTTAAAGTTTCTTGCGACGGCAGTAACTTTTTATGGGATGTCGACTTTCGAAGGCCCACTTCTTTCAATTAAATCAATTAACTCTGTAGCGCACTTCACTGATTGGATTGTTGGTCACGTTCATGCCGGAACTATCGGTTGGAACTATATGCTGACAGCTGGAATGCTTTACTACTTAGTACCAAAACTTTGGAAGACTAAAATTTATAGTATTACGCTTGCGAACTTTCAGTTTTGGACAGCTACGATTGGGTTAGTCTTCTACATCATTTCCATGTGGATTGCAGGTGTGACTCAAGGGATGATGTGGAGAGCGATTGATCCAGAGACAGGTACGCTTGTTTATCCAAACTTCGTTGAAACAGTAACTCAAATTGTTCCAATGTATTGGGTTCGAGCGATTGGTGGAACTCTTGTTCTTTTAAGTTTTGTGGTCATGATTTATAACTTCTATAAGTCTATTAAAGCGGCAAAAAAAGAAGATCTTAAAGAGGCTGTTTATCAGGCGGCTCCACTTACAAAGAATACAGCGACAGGGCATAGAAAACTTGAAGGTCTGCCAATGATCTTTACAGTTCTCGTTCTTGTTTCAGTTCTAGTAGGAACAGCGACAGAGATTGCTCCGACGTTCTTGGCAAAAAACTTTATCCCAAAAACAGGGGATATAACTCCTTACACCCCTCTCGAGTTGTTAGGAAGAGACATCTATATCAAAGAAGGTTGTTACACATGTCACTCACAAATGATTCGACCGATGGTTTCTGAGAAACTTCGGTATGGAAAACCATCTCATATTGGGGAGTCAGTTTTTGATCATCCTTTTCAATGGGGATCAAGACGAATTGGACCTGACCTCGCAAGAGTTGGAGGGAAATACCCACATATGTGGCATTACCGACATATGATTAATCCTCGGCATATGACTCATGATTCGATCATGCCTAATTACCCTTGGATGACTCGTAATAAAATAAAGTACGAAGTTCTTCAAAAGAAAATGAAGGTGATGCAAGCCCTTGGTGTTCCTTATACAGATAACGAAGTTGAGAACGCGGTTGATGAAGCTCAAGGTCAAGCTGAAGAGATTGCTGATGTTCTTGGTGAATCTGGAGTTGATGAGAAAATTGTTAACAAAGAAATTGTTGCCTTGATTGCTTACTTACAACGTCTTGGAGCCGAAGAAATTGAGATCGAGGAACCAGAGGAGGTTGAATAATGAAAAAACAAGTTTTTGAAAGCTTTGATTTAACTATTTTACCTAGCATTGGAATGGTTCTCTTTCTAACGGTTTTTATAGGGATGATTATTTGGGTTTTTAGAAAAAACTCCAAAGAAATTTATCAAGAGATGAGTCAAATTCCATTAGAAGAGGGGAATGATCATGAGTGAGAATAATATGAATGAAGAAGAAAAAAAGGTACTTCTTGACCATGACTATGATGGGATTCAGGAGTTTGATTTTCCTTTACCACTTTGGTGGGTAACCACTTTTTGGCTTTGTAGTCTCTTTGGTGCGGGTTATTTTGTTTATTACATCGTTCTTAATGGTCCAAGTTTAAAACACGAATACTTTGTTGAAGAAAACAAAGTTATGGAGCAAAGAGAGGCTTTCTTAGAAGAGTTAAAGAACTTCAAGGAAGAATCCTATACAACTTATGCAAGTTCCCCTGAAATGGTGAAGCACGGTGAATACCTTTTTAGAATGAATTGTGTCGCTTGCCACGAGGAGAAAGGGGCAGGGGATATTGGGCCCAACTTAACAGATGAGTATTGGTTGTATTCTGATGGAACTCCAAGTGGAATATTCCCATTCATTATTGAAGGGAACCCTGCTAACGGTATGCCGGCATGGGGTGAGTTCCTAGAAGAGGATGACCTCTATGCGCTAACGGCCTATATTGTTTCGATTAAGGGAACAGAACACGAAAATCCTAAAGATCCCCAAGGTGAAATTCCAGAGAAAGAATAATGAAACAAAACCCCAATGAACTCCATGCTGAAAGATTAGGGACCACTGATGATGATGGGAGTAGAATTTATCTCTATCCTGAAGAGGTACATGGTAAATGGAAGTTTAGAAGGCGTACTGTTTATTGGGGACTAATTCTTTTTTACCTTGTTGTCCCTTGGATAAATATTGGAGAGCACCAAGCAGTGCTCTTTGATATTCCCAATCGAGAGTTCTTTATCTTTGGGCTTCATTTTTGGGCCCATGAAATTCCTTACTTCTTTTTATTTCTCGTAGGATTCATTTTCTCAATCGCTTTCATTACAGCCATTTGGGGAAGAGTGTGGTGTGGTTGGGCCTGTCCTCAGACGGTTTTCATTGATACGATTTATCGATCCATTGAGACTCTGGTTGAGGGTAAACCAAGGCAACGAAAAAGACTCGATGAATCTCCTTGGAATTTTGAAAAGATAGGGAAGCGAAGCTTAAAGTGGCTTCTGTATTTAGCAGCATCACTCTTTATCTCCCACTCAGTACTTGGTTATTTTCTCGGAGCAAGAAATCTTTTTAGCATCGTTACTCAAGCCCCAATTGAGCATTGGGAAGCCTTCCTAGCGACAATGATCTTTACCGGGATTATTCTTTTTGATTTTGGTTGGTTTCGTGAGCAGTTTTGTATCATTGCTTGTCCTTACGGGCGTTTCCAATCTGTCTTTATGGATAAGAATTCAATGGTTGTGGCCTACGATGCGAATCGTGGAGAGCCTCGCCGTACGGTGGCCAAGTCTCGAGATGAGGAAGGAGATTGCGTCAACTGCTATCAATGCGTAAAGGTTTGCCCTACAGGAATTGATATCCGAAGAGGAACTCAGATGGAGTGTATCGCATGCACGATGTGTATCGATGCCTGCGATGACATTATGGAGCGAGTGAAGAAACCGAAAGGTCTTATTCGCTATGCAACCGAAAGTGAACTTGAAGGTGAAAAAACAAAAATCTTAAGACCAAGAATATTTGTCTATCTAGGTTTAATTGCAGCGGTTCTTATCTCTTCTTCAGTTTTGCTGTGGAATAAAGATAGTCTTAGGGCGATGTTCCTTCGAGGGAATCGAAACCCTTATCAATTGATTCAGACTCAAGGGGCCCCTGAACTTGTGGTGAATCATTATAAAGTAGAGCTCTTTTATTCAGGAAAAGAAAATCTAGAGTTACGTTTTGATGTTAAGGATGAATTGAGAGAGAAGGGATTGAAACTCGTAACACCGATGACTCCTTTTAAGCTTAAGGCAAGTCGAAAAAAAGTGGCAAATCTATTCTTTAAATTCCCACCAAGTTTTCTAAAAGAAGGTTTAATGAATGTTGAAGTGGAAATAAAAACCAAAGACGAAACTCTCGTCACTAAGGAGGTTATGCTTGTTGGACCAATTGAGTAGTCTTGGATCACAAGCAGACATTGCTGTTATTGGAATCGCCTTCATGATTGGCTTAGGAGGGAGTCTCCATTGTGTGGGAATGTGTGGACCCTTAGTCAGTGCGACAACGACAAATAAATTTCAGTCGTCTTTATACCAATTAGGAAGACTCACGGGCTATCTATTTATTGGAACGATAGTCGGGTTATTTGGGAAAATTTTTCTTTTTCGTTATAGCAAAGATTTGAATTTTTTCTTTAGCTTATTAATTGCATTATTTTTTATTTTTGCGGGATTGAAAATTTTAGTCAAACGTCCACTCAATTTTCGAATGCCACTACTTATTCAGAAAATCTGGGGGAAAATTCAGATTACAAAACCTTCTTTAGGAAGAGCAGGGTTGACGGGGTTCTTTTCGATCTTTCTGCCTTGTGGTTTTCTCTATGCCGTTATTTTTGCAACGATTAGTTTTCAAAATCTTACTTTAGGGCTCGCGGCGATTTTTGCCTTTTGGTTAGGGACTGTTCCTGCCATGATGTCAGCCCCTTGGTTGGTCCATAAGCTTTTAAAACCCCTCGCGACTCGTCGTCCTCAATTTACGGGAGCATTGTTGATAGCTTTAGGTTTATTAACAATTGTTTGGCGTTATCAAATGACGGCGGAGAAATGCTTTTTCTGTCACTAGACTATTCCATGCATCTATAAATTTTTTCAGCTGAATAGTGTTGGGAAAGAAGTTTCTCTACGTTTGAGAGAATCCACCCTCTTAAGGGGCGAGCGTAACGAACCTTATCATCAAAACTTTTTTGAAGCGGCTGTTTAGTGATATCAGAGTCCGGATAATTCAATTCAACTTGCCGGTAAACGTCTTTCGTATAACGAACAACTCCAATCGAAATATATTCAAGAGAAGTATCTGGTAGGACCTCTGAGAGTTCATCGATCATCTTTCCATAGCGCCCAACGAGATCTTCAGAATAAATAATCGGATCAAGATGTATCCCAATTCGAAAACCTTTATCAACAAGTTGTCTGATCGCTTTAAGTCGAGCTCTAAGCGGCGGTGTCTTGCGATCATATTTTTTAGAATTTTCTTCATCGGCGAGAGAAAAGGTAACAACCACATTTCCCAAAGGCTCTAATTCAAGCAGGGATTTAATATTAGAAGACTTTGATCTGAGTTCTAGTTTTGCCTCTGGGTGATTCCTAAAGAAATCAAAATATTGTCCCCATTCTTTTGTAATATGAGAGAGAGCGAGAGAATCACTGAATTCTCCTGCGTGAAACCAAGTTTCTCCATCAATCAAAGCTTTCATTTCATTGATAATTTCATCGTGGTTAGTAAACAGGACGATGTCAGGGGAATGGAAGTAGCCTTGGAGAAAGCAATATTCACATTCGTAGATACAGTTGTAAGCATGAATGAAGTAATAATGTTTTCCTGTTTGAGTCCCATAAGCCTGAGGGGCTTCTTTGATGAGTTGGCCTTTTTTTTTGCCTAGGAAAAGGTTCAGATCAGTTCTTTTGTGAAGATAAGGTTTTTTTACTTTTCCAAAGTGATCCTCGATAGCCGTGATTTCAGTGGTGGGGACTTCAGAGAAGAAATTAAGAATGTCCTGAGTGTATTTTTGATCTCGAACCTGAGATTCAACATAGATGTTTTGAAACATTATCGAAGATCTCCATCCATCAAGGATTGAATTTCCTTCAACGGAAATTTCTGAAGGGATTCGATCAGGTCCTGAACATCTCTGTCGTCTTCGAGGAGAGATTTTACTTGGACTCTTGTTTCTTCTAACTGGTTATCAACTGAGTAATGAGTTTTTGAAGAGTTGTTTGCTTTAAGTTCTTTTTTTATTTTTTTTCGAACTTTAAAAGTGATCGGGTCAACCGATTCTTCTAGCAATTGAATAAGTTTTTGAGTTTTTTGTTTTCCTGTCATTTCTGAATTTGCAATTGAAGAATAATCAGGTTGTGTGAGTTTAAAGAGTTTTTCAATTTTCTTAGCTTCTGAAAAAGTAATCCAAAAACCTTGTGACTCTAAGTCTTCAATTAAATTTTGGGGTTGAGGATGAGTGTGATGAAAAAGCTTCAAAGAGAATTCATAAGCTTTTTCAAAAATATCTTGGCAGTCAGTTTGCTCTTCAGTGATATCAGATACAATTTTGTAAGATCGCCAGGGAACTTTAAAGCGTTTGGAAACCGAAGCAATGGCCCAAAGTTCTCGATCAACAAGTCCTGCAAACTGTGAGAGTTGCTTTTTATCAAGAGATTGAGTGACTCGCTTATAATAACTTAAGCAATCAGTTGAAGCTGATACATCACTAGAGGTAAAACTTTGAAAGCTTGGTTCTTCATGGTGATGATAAACTGTTCTGATAGAATGAATCGAGTTTTTTTCTTGCCCTCGAAGGGCTCCAGCAATTCCAAGGTTCACAATTTCTTTAACAGGATACTTTGCAAGAGTGAAAGCCAGAGTTTCTGTCGTATTTTGAATCCCTTCACCTGATATCAGAACGAGGGTGTCTTGATTTCCATATAGGAAGTCTTGCTCAAAGCTTTTGAGATCGAGTTTCCTGAGAAAGGCTTGAGCTTCACCACGGTGAGCAAAAACGAGGAGTTTCATATGGTCTTTTTATTACAATATCTTTAGTATGATTGCCACAGTTGGAGATTTATGAGCGCAAAGCATCAAGATATCGTTGAAAAGACGAAACGGCCCTTCGGACCTATTGATTTTAAGGTTTCCGCCCTCTCATTTGGAGGAGCGGGAGTTTCTGGTGAAGGAGGGGGTTACGGCTTTGGCGATATTTCGGAAAAAGATGCGATAGAACTGATTCGCTACGCCTATGACCTAGGGATTAATCTCTTTGACTCAGCCCCAATCTATGGTTTTGGGATGTCTGAGCAACGGATTGGAAAGGCACTTAAGGATGTCCGTGAAAAGGTTTTCTATGTTTCGAAGTCTGGAGTTGATTGGCACTATAGTGGTCGCGTGAATATGACCAACGAACCGAAAGTTACTGAGAAGATGTTACTTAAGTCTTTGAAGGACATGCAGACTGAATACCTTGATCTTTATTTTATTCACTGGCCGGATGCTAATGTGGATATTCGTAAACCTCTAGAAGTTCTTGCGAAATACAAAGAGAAAGGTGTCATTCGCCATATTGGTCTTTGTAATACGAATCTTGAAGATCTAGAAAAGTCTAAAGAGGTTGAAAGAGTTGAAGTCGTTCAAAGTGAATACAATATGTTCATGCGGGGAGTGGAGAATGAGATTCTTCCCTACTGCAAAGAGAATAATATCGCTTTTATGAGTTGGGGAACCTTGGATAAAGGTATCCTCACAGGAAAGTATGATCTCAAACGAAAATTTGATGATAGTGATTGTCGAAAGAAGGCCCCTTGGTGGAAGAAATCAGATGTTGAAAAGAAGGTTGAGCTTGTGGATAAAACCAAAAAATATCTTGAAGGCACAGAGCTTGTATACCGAGACTTAGCAGTGCATTTTAATTTAAATCACGATGCTTTAACGACAATCCTTTCAGGTCCCCGCAATAAAAAACAGCTTGAAACACTTATTGAAAGTATAGGAAAAGAAGTGAACTTTGATCATTGGGATGAAACTCTAGAAACTTTAAAGGAGTTTCATGCCTAAGTTTAGTGTAATTATTCCAACTCATAATCGCCTTGATGTTCTTAAGCGAGCGGTAGAATCAGTATTTGCTCAAACTTATCAAAATTTTGAATTAATAGTCGTTGATGATGGTTCCGATGATGGAACTGAAGAGTATCTCCAAAGTCTTGAGGATGTTCATCATTTAAGAGCTGGTGAAACTCCAAAGGGTGTAAGTGCAGCTAGGAATTTAGGTGTTGAATGCTCGACAGGCGAGTGGTTAGCATTTCTTGATTCCGATGATGAGTGGCTTCCAGAAAAACTTGAAAAACAAGCTGCCTTTATTCTTCTTAATCCAGAACTTAGAATTGTTCATGGAGAAGAACGTTGGATTCGAAACGGGGTTCGAGTGAATCCGATGAAGAAGCATCAAAAATCTGGAGGAGATCTTTTTGAAAACTCCTTAGATCTTTGTCTGATAAGCCCTTCAACGGTTGTTCTCAAAAGAGAGCTTTTTGATGAGATGAAAGGTTTTCGGGAAGATTTTATTGTCTGTGAGGATTATGACCTTTGGTTAAAAATTTCCTCACAAGAAGAAATTGGTTATCTCGAAGATGAATTGATTATTAAGTATGGTGGTCATGAGGATCAGCTCTCCAGGCGTTATAAAGCGATGGATTATTTCCGTGTGAAAAGTATTGATTGGGTACTAGATAAAAAAGAACTTGATAAAGCAAAAAGAGAACGAGCGATCGAAGTTCTTCAAAAGAAATCTGAAATTCTTCTTTCTGGCTACGAGAAGCATAACAAT
>JAUHYH010000001.1 GCA_030426585.1 Bacteriovoracia bacterium | reverse complement strand
TATGTGACTTTGATCTTCTGGCATTAAAAAGTATAAAGTCACTCGGACTTCCTGGGGTTACAGCTGGTGCATCCTTGTCAAACCCTGTTAGGTCCTGACTTTGAACGATTCCCCCAACGACGGCCGATTGACCTGACTTTACTGTTAGAATTGTTTTTACATTGTTCGAAGTTGTTACTGGCTGCCCTTCAGCATTAGTTCCATTTGGCAAACTGACCACAACATTTAAAGGATTCAATTCTACAATGTCGTCTTGTTTTATTTTTGGAACGACCGCAAGATCAAACTTTAATTGTGCCCCAGTCGCAATTCCATTTTCTCCAGAACCTGCAGTAAAAGGAATATTTGTTACCTTATTGATTGTTGCAGTTGTTTCTTCCTGAGCGACAACAACTCCCGATTGAAGAACTCTTCCATAACCTGCATTTTTTAAGGATTGAATCCTTGGAAAAAGATTCGAAATAACGGCGCTGAATGTATTACTGGTATTAGAAGTCACATTTCCATCTTGGGTTCTTCCAATATTGATTTGACCTCCACCTTGACTCATAATCGGAGCCCAGCTAAAACCAAAAATTTTGCTATAGTCTTTTGAAAGTTCAACAAATTGAGTCGAAATTTTTACAAGTTTTTTAAGAGGATCGGGTTCAGCTGCTTTCTCTTGATTTACTGATAGAAAGAAGAGAATGTCTGATTGTCTTTGGGCCCCAACAATACGTTCTGATTGAGCTGCAAGTTTTTCTATTTTATCTGGGAGATAAGCAATTGCTATGTTTTCAACGACTTTTTTTTCTGCTTCATTCCCAACAACTCCCTCGACCCAGAAAGCATTATTAACAACCCTTACAGAAACATTTTTAAAATTAAATCGAGCCAACTCTTCAGTCATCTTTTTTGCGATGATTTGTTGAGTTTGAGGATGCATTTCCACTAATCGTAAAACTTCTGGATAATTTGCGAGAACAGCCCCGACTTTTCCAATATCACTTGGAACAACAATATGCCCTCCAACAAAGACCTTCCCACCCTTGATGCCAATTTTGATACCTTCAACATCATCAAGTAACTCTCTTAGTTCTTGAACAATTTTAGATTGGTCATTCGCTGTTACGCTAATGATGTATCGAACTCTCTCTTCACCTGTTTGATCTTTTAGGGTCAAAGAAGTGTTTCCTGATTTTTTTCCAATCAGAACCAGTTTTCTTCTTTTAAGATCTGGCTTCACTTGCATCAATGAAGCATCACCGATGTTGTACTCTGGACTAAAATCAAAATCAACTTCGAGAATCTTATCGATACCGATTGCAACATTAACTTCTTTTGTTTCTACTTTCTTCACTTGGGAGAATGAAGATAGAGAAAATAGAAATAAGATAAAAGCTATATTATATTTCATTATCGCGAGTTTCCTCGTCTTCTTTGAGTTTCTAGCTCTTTTTGTTTGTAGTATTTTCTAGCCTCCATCTGATCTTCACCCAACACATCAAATAAATGTGTAGAGGGAAGTCTTTCGATGGTTTTATCATCATTATTTCTTAAGCTGAGATGAATCCGAGAACCTGCATTTACAATATAGATCATCCTTTGAACTTCAGCTGGACTAAGCTCAACTGTCACTGTGTTGTAATCAGTGTGACGGTTTAAATTAAGCCTTCTCAGTTCTTCGTTCCTTTCAACATAAGCAAGTGGCAGTTCATTGGTAACCTTAAGTCCTGTTGAAAGAACCAAGACATCTTGAAGAACAGTTTTTACTTTTAATTTTTCGAGTTGCCCTGGAGCATAGTTAATAACCGAAAGAATATCGATCCTATCACCTGGTTTAATAAGTTTTCCAACAGCTTGAGAATCACTTACATTGATTGCATAAGCTCTTTTACCGACGCTCACCTGGTTCGCGAGACCTGTTCGTGATCCCGGTTGGGTTACTCTTGGTTTTGTAATCTGCTCTCCCTTTTTAATCGGAGTGGCAGCAATCGTATTGTAAATTTCTTCAATCCTTTTAATATGACCGGGTTGAATAAATTTTTGAGGAACTGTAATAACCTGAACTTTTGTATCATCAATAAGTTCAAGTTCTCGTATGTCTTGTTTTGCAACAACGACAGGTTGAGAGTTCCCATATTTTTTTATGAGGGCAGATTCCTCCGAGTCAATATAAGACCAAGCCATAAACATGGCGATTCCCGCAATGAGGACAGACAGTGTAAAAGCTCGTGAATTCATATATTTCTCCCATCTTAATTGTACGAAATGTCCCTGTTAATCGGGCCCGGAGGAAAGAATTACTCCCTAATTGTACAACCGTGATAGGAGCTGACTAAATCAGTCGCCGTTGGTCGTGGTGCGCGTATGGGTTGCTGGCCCACAACCACATAGGTGGCCCCACAGGCCCCGTAAACCGTCCCAACCCTGACATATTCAGTAGAGTTTTTTCGATATTCCTGACAAGACTGCTCTTCCCCTGCAAAAGGAAGTCGAAATTTATAGCAAGGTTGAACCGGGAACTCCCCCTCAGATTTCTCTCTCCAACCGATAAAGAACATTCCAAAAGATTTCCAAAATTTTTGATTTGAATTTGGGTCATTATTTTTTAATGGAAAGAGTGAGTTATTAGAAATGCGGGAATAAAAATAAGACCGTGCAATTTTTTGTTGGTTAATTGACCCATTGATTGAATTACCAATACTAACCAACAGTCCCATGAGAAGAACCATTAATGGCAAAAAGAAAATAAACTCAAAGAAGGCAACTCCTTCTTCTTGTTTTAAAATTTTTTTAACAGCCATTATCATAAACCGTTAATTCCCCCGCTTGGTTTTTCATATCAAAGTCGCCACCCTGGCAACTAAAACCATCAATATGTTCTAGAATTTGACAACCACATTCCGCTCGAGAGGGTTCTCGCCCCAAGAAAGACTCAGATAAATATTCTAAATCTTGTTCATTAGCATCTTGCCTAGAAAATGGTGGTTTAAAACTAAAAAGAGCTCCAACATATTCATAAATTGTATCGCTATCCGGATCATTAAATTGAAGCAAGTAACCATTTTTAGATTTGATTCCAAATGACTTCAATGAATAACTGTCGAATTCTTTTTGAGCATGGGCTTTCGCTTCTCTTAAACTCACACCTGGAGTTCTCGAAACTATATCGTGACTTAAATACGCCCTAGATGCTGAATAGGTTGCATAATGAACGATATAGCCAACTGTAAAATTAAAAGCAAAGTAGAGAAAGAACACGAGAAACATTACTGACAAACTAAAGGCAAAAATGAACTCTATTGTCACTTGCCCAGATTGGTTACGATGAAGCTTTTTCATCATTGCCTCGGATAGCCAGCATTTGGAGCAAAAAATCTTGAAAAATTAGTTTGTGGATTAAGATACGAATCATGTTTCGTCGAATTATAATCCGTACGAGGGTTCATTTTTTTATTTCCAGGCAAAGCATGTCTATAAGAGTAACGCATTCTACGATACAAACCTTCCATGACTCCGCCATCAATATCGACAACATTTCTAAAAACATCAGATTTTATGACCCCATAAATAATCGTTACAATCACAAGGGAAAGTAAGAGGTATTCAACCATTGTTTGCCCAGATTCTTTATTATTCATTATGCCTATTTTTGTAGCCACCAAAAAAGCAATCTTGGTCGCATGTTCCCGAGGATAAATTAAATGCCAAAATATGTGCCAAGTTTCCAAACTTGTCTTGAGTTTCACTTGAGGCACTAGAAACAAACTGCCCTAAAAGTAGGGTAGCGATTGCCATTAGCAAAAGGTATTCCAAAACTGCTTGTCCTGCGTCTCTCATCTCTCCTTATATTGTAATACAGCTTATAGAGGGGTTATAAGTTGGTAGGAATTTCCGCTTGTTAAGCCTTTATTAGGCAAGAGAGAAAATATGTTTTTTTTGCTTTTCTATAGCAGATTTAGGGTATAATTAGATTAAGGTGTCCGGCGGACCACACGGTGTTTCGCCCTACAAATACTCTTTCGGGAGCTGTCACTGGTTACTGTGTGCATGCCCGACTATTATTATCTGTTATGAATATTGATAGATAAATGGGAAGCCTAACGTAACTACTTATTGCGCCCACCTTCTTTGAAGGGGCGCGAAACTCACGGACCCGCCGGACCCTCTTTCTTTAACCCCCCTCTATATTTGACATAAACCTCCATTAACGATGAAATTAAAGTATGGAAAATACTAGAGAAACCCTCACAAACCTCTCCACGAAGTGGATTGAAAATCTCGCTCTCGAAGAAATCAATATGGACGAGACGGGAATCGTTAATTTTAACAATCACGTTGATCCAACAATGGAACTTGAAGAAGCTTCTATTGAACTCATGGAAGAAATTCGTGAGCTTTTTGAAGTATACACAACAAAGTTTAATCATCTAAGAAATGACTATACTAATAATAAGTCTATCAAGATGTTTAAAATTTCAAATACGGTTAATGACTTTATGCTTTTTAGAAATTCTTTAAAGCTTATAGTTTCTCGTGCCGCTTCCGATGTGATCTCTCTTGGATTTGTGAGTAATTCTTCTGGTTATTACCCAGCAAGAATGAATAATGGATCAGGAAAAGAGAACACTGCACACGAAATACGCGCAAGTGTTGGGCCTTTCAATGAAATCCAATGGACTTTCCAAGGGGACAAGGTCAACGTCAGTACACTTGTGAAGTATTATCTTACTGAGTTTATTCGCCAGTCAGCCCAATAAGGTACGCGCGACCTTACTAGATATATTTAATCTCGGACTTTTGAGTTGGTGCCGCCGCGGCTTTGATATTTAATCCCAACATTGTGTAATAGTTATGAACCATTGAATCGATCTTTGGGATCTTTAAGTTGAAGACACTCAGAAGGTTTTGAACACTCATCGAAAAATCCAAATAGTCTGCATTCCCTACTCCGGAAACCATTGCTTTCTTTTCATCTAAAGGAAAAGGAACTCGCCTTTGTGACACAAAAGACGTATCAAGCTTATGGACTTTGGCATAAATTTTTGCAAACTCATATTGGTTTAAAGCCTCATTAGAGCATACTTGAAGTAGCCTATTTGAGAGATTTTTTCTGATTGCCATATCAACAATTTTGGCAAGCAAGAGAACACTGAACCAACCTGTACTTACAGAGTTATCACAATAAAAAGGTTCGTGGTAAAAGAACTTATTTTCAAGAAATTCTAAAAAGTTTGGTTTCCCTGGATTATAAGACCTTCCAAAAAGATTACACACTCGAAAGATGAGATAATTCAGAGAGTTCTTCTGTATATAAAACTCTGAATTGGCTTGAGTTCCCCCAAGGACAGTTGAAGGCATTGGAGTTTCTCTTTCTGAATAATTTCCTTTATCTCCAGAAAAAATATGAGGACTCGAAAAGTACACAAACTTTGTTCCATATTTTTCAATTGTAGAAACAGTATTAACAACCCCGGAAGTATTGAGTGCCTCAGCGGCATTTCTATATTTACCACATCGGGTGAGGGAGTTTTGACCAATACAATAAATGACAATATCTGGTCGGAAAGCAAAAACGAGTCTATCGAGGGCTTTTTTATTAAAAATATCTAATCGAACGGTTAAGACATCCTTAAAATGGATCGGCGTATTATAGTAGGTTCCAATAACTCGATGGTTTGTTTTTAAATAACTTATGAGGTTTACACCTAAAAAAGATGAGGCACCTAGAACAAGAATAGTTTTTTTGTCTTTTATCTCTTCCACTCTCTCATTCTATTCGATTTCCCTACTTTTATCATCCAGGCTCAAATTACTTGAGTAAATAGGTGTATTTGAGAAAGAAAAACGAGAGATACAAGGAACTTTTGATTTTATTCGACAGGAGCTTACGCTTTGGTAAGTGACTGAGAAAAAATTGAAAGTGACGAAGTAGATAGAAGGTTTTCTGCACTCAAATAAAAAAAAACCCCGGGGTGATTCCGCCCCGGGGTATTGTAGAGATTGAAGTGAATGATCTCTCTATTAGCCTAGTAGTTTCAGTGCAAGGTTCGAAGTATTGTTGGCTTGGGCTAGTACAGATACTCCGGACTGTACTAGGATATTGTTTTTAGTAAGGTCAGCTGATTCGGAAGCAATATCAACATCTCGAATCCGTGAGTTTGCAGCACTGAAGTTCTCGTCGTTAATGTCGAGAGTGTTTGTAATCGTTACCATTCGATTCTGAAGCGCTCCAAGTTCTGCACGTGAACCGTTGACTGATAATATCGCATTATCAAGACTGGTTAGTGCGCTTTGAGCTCCTTCTTTACTAGTCACTTCGTCACCTGTAATACCGAGTGCTCCTAAAGTAACGTCGGTAAGTGAAGCGTCGTAACTAATTCTATCTTCGAATGGATTATTACGCGTTCCAATTTGCACTTCAATGAGTCCACCTGCTCCATTAAGGAGCTTGTTCCCATTGTATTCTCCAGACTGTGCAACCCTTTCAATTTCAGCTTTCAAAGCTTGAAATTCTAGGTCAGTGAACCGTCTTTCGTCTGGTCCAATTGTGTCTGAAGCTGCTTGAATCGCCAACTCTCTCATCCTAATTAACATCCCTGAAACTTCATTCATCCCACCTTCGGCGACTTGAACCATCGAAATACCGTCTTCAGTGTTTCTTCTGGCTTGTCGTAAACTTCGAATTTGGGCTTTGAGTTTCTCACTAATTGCTAACCCTGCAGCATCATCTGCTGCTTTTGAAATCCTAGAGCCTGATGCAAGTCTGCTGTAATTGCTATCAAGACTCCGTTTTGTCATCTTTAAGTTCCGCTGTGCCGTAATTGAAGGCACATTGGTGTTAATTCTTAGTCCCATGATTAATCTCCGCTATTCATTGCGCACCTCCTATGCTTAGCGATCTTCATGATCATTTTGTTAATAAAAAGTTTTTTGCACATACTTCTACACCTATAGAGATTTCACTCTCTACAACTTCATTGTTACCGGAGCGGACGCACCTCTCCATCTAACTTATGCAGGATCGTTAACTTTCAAAAAGTTCAACTCAACAAAATACAACTCAACGTTTCGCTCTACTCAGCTCATCGAGCCTTCTAAGCACTAATGACTTAACTCATTAGTGCTTAGATATTCGAAGCGGATTGGATTAGTCCAATCGCAGACGAGGTCACTCGGTTCGCTTGCGCTAGTACCGAAGTACCTGCTTGCATTAGAACGTTGTTTTTCGTCAATTCAGCCGTCGCTTTCGCGATGTCTGCATCTCGAACCCGAGAGTTTGCAGCCGACATGTTCTCAATACTGATCAAAATGTTATTGATCGTTGATTGCAATCGGTTCTGAAGAGCACCAAAATCGGCCCTTACCCCAGAAACTGTAATGATTGCTTGGTCAATCGCTGCGAGCGAGTTCTGAGCTGAAATTTTATCCGCCACTGAAGCGAGATTCAGTCCTAAAGCCGCGACGTTAACATCCGCTGCCGAAGCATCAAATGTTAATCTGTCGGCGATAGGATCGTTTCTCGTTCCGATTTGGATATCGAGTACAGCTCCTGTTCCGTTGAGAAGTTTAACGTTGTTAAATTCTGTTGAGTTGGCGATCCGATCCATTTCGGAAATCAACTGCTCGAATTCAACGTTGAGAAACTTTCTCTCTGTTGGTCCGATCGTGTCTGACGCTGCTTGCACTGCTAACTCTCTAAGTCTGATTAGAATGTTAGATGATTCGGCAAGAGCACCTTCTGCGATCTGCACTAGTGAGATACCGTCACTTGCGTTTCTTTCGGCTTGCCCTAGACCTCGAATTTGAGCTCTCAAATTCTCGGAAATGGCCAAACCAGCGGCATCGTCACCAGCACGATTGATACGAAAACCCGAAGACAATTGCTCGAGAGTCTTATGGAGACCTCTCTGTGTCGTTCGGAGGTTCCGTTGTGCGTTCACAGACGCTACGTTGGTGTTGATACGTAATCCCATTGCGCATCCTCCTGATGATTTCAACCTCAACTCATTTGAGGTTGGCGAAGTTCAATGTCTTCGCATCATACAGATCGTGAAAATTTAGAGATTGTTTTAGAGGTGTTAGCTTTATGGGAACTTCTTTCCCTGTTAATATCTATCTTATGGATTTTAATGATTTTACTATCAGTAATTTAGAGCACAAACCTGATCTCGTTAGTCAGGCTTTGGACATAATTGAGAAAGAGTTCAACTATCTGCCCCAATATTCCTTCAAAACTGATTTTTATCCCCTATTCAATAAGCATAACTTCCAGAATTGCCATGTCCTCTTGAATAAAAACAGTGAAGTTATCGCTCATATTGGCCAAAAAAAGCGAATACTCAAGAAAAATACTCAATCATATGATGCTTCTTTGTGGGGAGGCATTGTCGTAAAAAAAGAATTTCAAGGAAAAGGTCTTTTTCGAAAGTTTTTTGAAAGTCTACAAGCAAAAGAAAATAAAGAAACCATACAAATTCTCTGGAGTGGAGCTCCTGAGATTTACTATAAATTCGGATTTGAACTTAAAAACCAACAATATGAATACTTTCAAGAAAATGCTTCTTCAGAATTTTTCTTAAAAGACAAAAAGAGTCTCTCCCCTAAAGAATTCGATAAGATCAAAGAACTCTATTTGGAAAAATCAAAAAAACTCACAATGTTTCAAAGAACTGAAAGAGACTGGGAGGAGTGGTTCAAAGTCGAATCAGCAGATCTTTATATTTATAAAAAAAATGATCAAATCTTTTCTTATTTTTTAATCAATAAAGGTCAGGACTTAAAAAATATCATTCATGAACATTTTATTCCCCCTGAGTTATTCGTCCAAGTTCGAAATCACGGAAACCTTTGGACTGCTGCTAATGAATTCCCTACTGAGCCCAATCAAATTTCTTATTTAGGCCTCTTTAAAAATGATCATGGAATTGATAACCTATGGATCAACGGCATAGACAGTATCTAAATGTGTAATTTTCTTCACAATTTATAAAACTAGCTTAAAGATTAAAAAATGATAATCCCCTATCATAAGTATTGATAAGGAGGTTATATGGAATTTTTTAAATCAGGAGATAGCTGGTGGGTTATCCTTTCAAGGCTTTTTGTAGGATCATTTTTTCTATTAGCGGGTTTTTCACCGCACTTTGATATTGTTCCTTTTGCTGGCTTTGAAACTGAATACTTCTCAGTATTTGGATTGGAACCAACGGGACCAGCATCTATGTTTTTTGATGTGTCCATGATTTTAATCGGTATTGCAATGATCAACAACTTGCTTGTACCAACAGCGTTACTATTTGTTTATCCAATTGTGACGTTCATGATTATCGCAAACTTTATGGTTGCACCATGGATCGGAGGATTAACTCTCGTCGCAGCGATCATCCCACTTGGGATACTTACATACTTCTACAGAAAGGTTTATACCGTATTTTTTAGACCTCAAATGTATGTAAATCCAATGGCTGAAAAAACCTCAGACATCATTGTTGTTGAAGAGGTTAGAGAAAAAGCTCCAAGCTATTTCAGGCTTATTCAAAAAATACAAGCGAAGCTACAGAACGCTTCCTAAAAGAAAAACCCGGGACTTAGTTCCGGGTTTTTTTATCTTTATAATTTAATTTGATATTTACTATGCAGCCAATGTTAGTCTTTTCTCAAGTCTTACAATAGCTTCGGCAATAATCTGTTGATAAACAGAATTGTTTCTATTGGAAGTTAAACTTTCCTGATAAGTCTTTAAGAGATGGAGTTTTTCTTCTGGAAGACATTCTTCCAATTTTTCCAAAGTAGAACTTGGAGCGTGCCAAGCAATCGCCAGTTGTTTAGCTGTAAATTTTGATAAAATTTCAGTAATATCTTCTTCTCTTAAAACAGTTAACCAAGAAAGCGAGGGAAATGCATGAATAAGGGACACATCATGACTATTTTCTTTAAAAAACTCTTCTTCTTCATCAAAATCTTTAAAACTAAACACATGTACATTATCTAATGGACGTGAAATTGTAGTTTTGTACTCATCCCAATTAATATTTTGAATTTCGAATTGAGTATCTTCCTTAGAGTATTTCTTTAAATAAAGTTCTTTCTTTTTAATTGCTGATAGGTCAAGGTGGTCAATTCTGATTTTAGGAAGAAGATGAAAGACAGAGTTGTACTTTTCAACTAACTTCGTAAGTGATTCATTATCAATCGATTCTAGAGATAAAGGAGAAAGGTAATAAGAATCTGTCACAAACTTTTTATTCTCAGGTTCAACAGATTGAAGAAAAGCACCATAATCTGCCATTCTCTTATTTTTCTCTATTAATTGCCCCTTTCTAAGAACATCCAGTCTTTCCCACAGATAGGCACCATACCGATCCTCTTCACACCAATAACAGTCCATTAGGACCTCTTCTAAGGAGTCTAGTGAAACATCTAAAAGAAAGGACTCTTTACCCGAGTTAACCTCAATATTAAATGGCGTCGTTTCGACATTTCCACCAGCGATGGTTCCCAATGAATCAAGCGAGTTTGAAATTTTCTTAATTCCTTCTTCAACAATGCTCCCAATATTACTTGAAGCTTGCTTCTTGGATTGATAAAAAACAAACACTCCAAATGAGCAGGCAAATAATAATATAAAAGCGACAAAGAACTCAAAAGGTGAAGTTTGACTCATGAAAGAAGGACTTACAGTAGAACCTTGAAGCTCAGAATAAAATACTTCTTTGTTTCTAGAATATTCAGAACTAATAGCATTAATTCTCTCTGTCACCTCAGTTGGTATCTCTGAAGTTGAAAACCGAGTAAATATTGTTGCAGAGAGTTTTAAAATATAATATTCACTGGCCCCATTTTCTTGATCAAGCGATAACAGAAAAGGATTATTAACTTTAATTTTTTTATTCCTTTTTGATAACTGAATACTGACATCGACTCTTGCTTCAGAATCAAAAACTTTTATGACATTGGTAATTCTATCAGTGATTTCACCTCTAAGTGCTTCCTTTTCTGAAAGTTGATCAAAGCTAAACCCTTTTATTGATAATGCAAAAGCAAATAAGATTATCATTTTCATCATCGTGCCACCAACCTTAGACTTAAGGATCTCGTATCTCTTGGGCGTCCTTTTAATCCCTGGACATAAACTTGATTTTCATCAAACCCATTTTTGATCGCGTACTCTACCGCCCTCGCTGATCTCATACTAGAAAGAATGAGATTACTATTGATAATTTCTTTATTTTTTTTAAACTTTTGAGAATCGGTATGACCGATAAAATAAATATCAAGATCAGCTTTATATTTTTCAATCAAGTTAAAGACTTTGTTTAGTTTTTCTTTCGCTTGATTGGATAATTCATAATTACCAACCGAATATATATTTGGAGGAAGATCAATTATAAACTCTTTATAGATTGGTTTTTCAGTAGGCTTATTATTAAAACCAATATTAAGACCTTCGGTCAAACTATTGCCAGCAACCTCTCTCGAAGGATTCACAATAAAACTCTGATCTTTTAGGCTTTTATCTTCCATCAACTCAAAAGCTAGTTTTTGAAGAGGGGTATTATCCCCACCATCGATATTGAAATAAATAATAAAGAACGACATTAAAACCATTAAAAGGTCTGAATAAGAGACCGCCCAACCTTCTGAATCATGGTAATAATACGTTTTTCTAGCCATCTTAACCTGCCTGCTCGTAATAAGATTGCTCGAGGTTAAGGTTCTCTATAAAGCTCAAAGGCTCAGATCTATTAATTTTTAAAAGAGCGTTTAAAACAAGATCGTTTCTATTTGTAATGGCCTTATGACGAATATGGAGTCTGTCTGCAAGTGGTAACAAAATGAAGTTCGCGTACATCAAACCATAAAAGGTTGCAGTCATGGCAACAGAAAGAGCCTCTCCAATAGCGGCTTTATTATCACTATTAAGGTTTGCAAATAAACTAATCATACCCATAACCGTTCCTGTCATACCCAATGCTGGAGGGTATTTAGAAAGGTTTTTAAGTACACTTACAGGAATTTCAGTCGTAGAAACAACGTCTTCATTTTTTTCAATAAGCAAACTTTCAACAATGTCAGGCTCAACACCTTGTTTCCAAAGCTTAAGGGCATAGTCTACCAGTGGTATTTTGTGATCTTTTTCTAAGCCTTTATTTTTAGCAATCTCTTCAACAAGACTTCTCACCTCTTCTGGAGTTTTATCTTTTTCAAATAAACTTTTTACAGCAACAAAGGTGGTAATAATATTCTTAAAAGGATTGGCAAAAAGAAAGATTGCTGCTGTTCCTAAGAAAACAATATAAAAGCTGTGAGCACTCATATAAATTGCTGAGTTCGCGGTATCCATACTCAAAGCAATAACAATAATGACGCCTAGAATTCCTATTGGTAGTGATTTCATCGAACCTCCCTACCACTAAGAGATCTATATAGTGATTTTCCTTCAGTGCTTTCTGGATTAATAGAAAGTCCCTCATTAAGAACTCTCAGGGCTTCAGAATCCCTTCCTTGAACTTTATAACAAGCACTCTCTAAAAACGAAAGGTATGCTAAACCTGGATAAATATTCTTTAGATCTCTAACTTTAGAAATAGCATTATTATAATCTTCATTGAGAATCATTTGTTGAACCTCTTGAATCTGAGGCATCAACTGGTCTAATCTTTTATTCAAACTTTGGATAAGCTTTTCATTCATGCTTGTCTCAGAAAGGTCTGGTAGATTTACTTCATTATTTTTTAAACCCTTAGTATTAAAAATTACGAGTGAAGCCTTACCATCCGCCGAAACTTTTATAGTCTTTTCGTCTTCAACTTCAATTTTTTCGTTAGCCTTAACCTTTTTAATAACTCCATCGACTTCAATCTCAGCATCATGCTTTACAATGATGTAAGGTTTTTCAGTCTGGACTTGAGCGCAAGCAACCAAATAAAAGCAAAAAAATAAATATAGATTTTTCATCACAGAACTTATCGAAACCTGAATGCTGGAAATGAGGGCAAACCTCAGAGAGGAAAGTTTTGCTGCTTTTCTAACCCATTGATATTAATAAGAATTTCAAGGTCATTGCCTCTGATTGCTAGGTTTGAAACTCCATATTGGCTAAGGACATCACTACAAGACTCAACGGAATCAAAAGGATCTTTAATAACCAATTTACATACTTGGTTACTCACGGCCTGGAGTGTGAGCGACTTACAATAAATTTTTTCAGAGATTATTACTCTGAAAAGAGTTTTTAATAATTCATTTGCTTTAGGACTTTTTCCTATTAAATCAACAGCACGTTCATTAAGGTCAACAACTCCATGAACATAGCTTTTGAGTTCTTTGAATGAAACCTGTGCATCATCTCTCGAGAGGTCCTTCATCTTAGTTAAAAACAACTCTATATCTGCTTTAAGTTTATTCTGATTTCTTTCAAGAGTTCTTTTCAGAGTTTGTTGTTCTTTTCTTTGAAGATCGAGATCTTTTCGCTCTTCGTTCACTTTATGATATTGATCCTGAAGAGAATCAAGTCTGGACTCTAGGATTTTGTTTTCAGACTTCAAGGCTTTTAAGTCAGACTTTAATGAGTCGACTAGCTTTGTTTCTTTTTCAAGGTTCTTCTCAGTTAATGAGATTCCTTTTTTATTCGACTTCAATTGAGAATTCAGTAAAGAAATCTCTTTTTCCAATGAAGTTCTTTCTTCTGACGTTATTTTAAGTTCTTCAGTTTCTTTTATAAGTTTTTCTTTTGTACTACTACAATTTTTTTGAAGGTCTGACTTCTCTTGTGAAAGAAATTTCACCTCTTTTAATAATTTTGAGAGCTCTTCAGAAACCTCTATTAAAGTCTTCTTTGAGCCTGAAAGTGAAACTGTCATAGAGGAAATATCTTCTTTGTAACTTTCAATGTCCTTGGTATTTTTTAGAATTTCTGATTTTTTTGTTGCGATTTCAGATCTAAGACTTATTTCGTGATCTTTTAAATTTTTATATTCACTCATCAAGACCGATAAATTCTCTCTATCTGATTTTAGCTTTTCATCTGCTCTTGAAACAAGTTCTAATGAGCGCGATATTCGGTCTCCTGCTTCTTTGGACGCTTTCTTGATTTTATCCCTTTGAGTAACTAAGCTTTTGTGACTCTCCAGGGAGTTTGTCATCTGGCTTCTAATATTTGCTTCTTGTTTATCAAGGTTTATTTTTTCAAGAGTGAACTCTCTGAGTTGACTGGTAACCTTCAACGTTTCATTTGAAATACGGTTATTTTCTTCTACTAAGTTTATAATGCCAGATTCTTTTTCTTTTAATTCAGTCCTAAGAGCTTCCACGGAACTTTCAAGTGTCTTTAAACTCTCAACCTCTTCCAAGAGCCCCTTCTTCGAAAGTGGAGCGAGAACATCATACTCTTTAATCTTTGCTTCTAGTTCTAATTTTTCTTTATTCAGCGAAGATATCTCTTCATTTAAAACGGCTTCTTTCTCGGCTGAAGATTCAAACCCCTTGTTTAAACTCTCCAAACTTTCTTTATATTTATTAACAAGGTTTAAAACTTGATCTTTCTTTTTTGTTAACTCTGAAATTGCTGCCAACTTCTTCTCATTTATATTTTGTAACTCAGAGATTCGATCTTTTAACTTAACTTCTTCTTCAGTCGCTAACTCTATTGATTGAGAGGTTTCAGTAATTTCTTTTTCAAGTTTTTTTATTTCTTCCAAAAAACTTGCTTCTTTATTTTTTAGATCAACTAATTCTTCTGCTAAAACAGACTTCCTTTGGGCTATTGTTGTAAAGTCATGATTGGCCAGCGCTAATACTTCTTTTTGCTTATCAACAACACTTAGAACCTGATTCTTTTTATTAGCCAATTCTTCAACAAGAATTTCTTTTTCTTCTTTCTGTTGTTTTAGAGTACTGATTTCGCCCTGAAGTTTCACTTCTTCTTCATCTGCCAACTTAATTGACTTCGTTGTTTCTGCTATCTCTTTTTCAAATTGGTTTACTTCATCTAAAAGTGTGGCTTTTTTTCTTTTTAAGTCAGATACAGAAGCAAGTTTGCTTTCTTTTTGAATTTCTACTTTTTTAAGATCTTGGGTTAAACACTGAATTATATGTTTTTTATCAACAAGGTCAGATTCTAACTTTGAAAGCTTCGATTGATATTCTTTCTGCTCTCTCTCATTTTCTTCAACAAGTTCTTTTAGTTTCTTCGCATAGATTTCCTTATGCTTAAGAACATGTTCTTTTACTTCGAGCTTCCTAATATCTTTTTCTTTTTTCTTGACCATATTTATCGATTTATCCCACCTCAATAATTATTATCTCTCAGTAAAGCGTAGAAAAACATAAGGAAAAATTCTCTTTAGTTAGAGTCTGTGTATAATATATCTATGCTTAAGACTCTTTTATGCCTTTTAAGTGTAAGTTTTACTATGTCAGCGTTCTCTGAAGAGATCGTTAATACAGCTACTCAAGTTTCTAAACTTTCGCTTCAGCCAAGCTTGGCCTATACCCAACTTTCCAACTCAGGTACTGGTCAAAGTTTATCTGGTCCTGGTTTAGAACTTTTAGCCCAATATGCGATTAATCAAAAATCAGCACTAGGAGTGAGCTTCCGACAAATGAATCTGGGATCTGAAAGTTCAGGCTCGGCTTTTAACTTTAGATATATTTACGCTTTAACAGGCTCACTTCTTAAAAAGACTTCAAAAATTAATCTTAATTCGAAAACAATTCTTAATAGTGTTGATGCTGAAACCCCGTCATGGTGCTTACAGGCAATTGGCTCACAGTACTACATAAATACCTCTTCAAGCACAGTCCCATTCACGGGATTTGGTCTTGGTACTTATTATAAATACCCCTTTAATTTTTCGACCGCATTTGCTGGGATCAATTATGAGACCATGCAGAATAACTCTACCCTCACAAGTCTAAGCCTACTTTTTGGAATTGATATAAAACTTTAAGGCGCAATAGGCGTTGCTATTACTCTCGAGTGACCTTGGTCAGAAACGAATAATCTATTATTTATTCTTAATAATGACCGAGCACTTGTTGAAAGTGACATACTCTCATTACCCGGTTCGGTTGTATCAGTAAAGCTCGACTTACCATAAACAGTCGAAGCAAAATCATTTGTTGCGACGGGATTATCAAATTTCATCACTCGACCATTAGACGCATCAAGTACATAAATCCCTGACCCTCCATCTCCCACTATATCGATAGGGTAATTAAGACCAGTTGCTGAAACGAGTCCATTCCTTGAGGTCCAGTTAGTATTTCCACCAAGATAAAAATCCGCATTTTGATCATCAACGCCCGTCAAACTATTCCAAACCATGACCCGGTGATTTCCAGCATCAGCGACATAAAGTTTCGTTCCATCAGAATAAATTCCCCAAGGATCGTAAAGCTGATTTTGACTCGTCTGATTCCCCGTTGTTGTTCCTAACATAAAATCAGCAGCAGGATTGTCTGCCACTGTTGCCATGCTCGGAAGAGAATTCCAAACAAGAACTCTATCGTAACCTCGATCAACTACAAAAAACTTTGAACCATCATAATGACAAGCAATAGGGTTTCTTGGTTGATCTAGGCCAGTACCTGTCGTATTCGTCGTCCAGCTTGTTTGTCCTAAGACTGCTGCTGCATTGGGAGAATTTGTAGTAATAGGTAAATCAAAAACCATAACTCTATTGTTATTATAATCTGGCACCCACAATTGACCGCCACCAACACAGACCCCTCTTGGAGCGCTTAAAGCGGCTTGATTTCTTCCCGATGATTGAAGACTAAAATTACCTTGTCCAAGAACATAATCAGCATCTTGATTCCAAGAACTTGGGATTCCATTATAAACGAGAACCCTATGCCTGTCGGGATCAGCAACAAAAAACTGTGTCCCATCATAGGCCATTCCCTGGGGTTGATCATAAGATCTTTCATTTGTATCTTCGTAATAGTTAAGAACTTCTTTATCGAATCCACCTTGTCCAAACAGAAAGTCTGCGTTCGTCCCATCTCCAGTTGGAATTGAATTAAAACCCATAATTCTATAATTGTTATAATCAGACACGTAAACAGTCGTTCCTGAAATCTCAATATCAGTTGGATTTTGAAGTCTATTCTGTTGGCTTCCAGAACTATTACCCGTGTTAGATAAACCAATAACAAAATCGGAAGCAACTCCATGATTTCCTGGCGCAGGGATTGAGTTCCAAACCTTAACTCGATTTCTACCATAGTCAGCAACAAAAATTTGAGAACCAAAAACTCTTACTTTTTTAGGTGAATTCATTTTATCTGCAGCAGAACTTGAACTATTACCTGTTAAACTCGTTTGCCCCAAGATCGTATCAGGATTCGGATTAGTCCCAGTTCCAGGAATGGACTCATAAATAGCGACTCGATGACAACTTGAGATAGCGACCATCATTCGGGAGCCATCTGACCAAACGCCTTGAGGACTATTCATTTCATCAGCACCACACCCACTGCTTGTTGTAGTACTATCAGGTTGCCCAAGGTAAACGTCCGGAGTCGCAAAGTTAGTAGCAGGAAAACTATTCCAAATTAGAGTTCTGTGATTACCGGTATCCGTCGCATAGATTTTTGTTCCATCAGAGTAGACATCATAGGGGTTTTGTAAACCTCTAGAAACATCCCCACCATCTGCTGTGTTAATTGTTAAATTCGCTTGCCCAAGAACCAGGTCAGCTGCTTGATGATTTGTTGTTGGCAGCGAGGTCCACACAAGAATTCTATTATTACTTGAATCTGCGACAAGAAGACGGTCAGCTCCACCAATACTCCCCACCCAAAGTCCAAAAGGATAGTTCATCGACTGGCCACTTACCGTTCCTATATTTCCAGGTGTATTATTTATGTAGTTTGAGAACATATTATCCTGACCTAAAACAATATCCGGAAGATCAGTTGGGCCAGTTGGTGGAGTATTCCAAATAAGGACTCTATGGTTGTTACGATCGGCTAGATACATCTTTCCGCCATAAATTTTAACGGCTGTTGGATTTTGCAATCCCGCTGCATTTGCCCCACCTGTCATCTCTGCTTTTCCAAGAACAATACAAGGAAGATAATCCGTGGTCGTTAAAGCTGTCGTTGTCGCATTTTCTGAAATAAACCCCGTGCTTGTTCCTGTTGTTACTAATAAGTTATAGGCTGTATTGATTGTTAAACCCGTAACAATTGCTGAAGTCGCCGGTGCTGAAACCGTTTTTAGTAAAGTATTCCCTGAACCCGTAACATCATAGATAAAATAATTTGTTGCATCTGGCACTGAATTCCAACTTAAGGAAACATAAGCTCCTTCGGCTTCCGTTCGACAATCAAGGCTTGTAAGATCAGCCATACCCGTTCCGTTATCATCGACCGAGGCAATCCCGCCAAATGTGACCATCACTGAACCTTCTAACCATGTACTTTGATTTGTTCCCGTGACCGCCCTTACTCTAAAACGGTAATACTCACCTTCGGTTAAACCAGTGAACGCATAAGAAGTTGCGTTAGCCGCTGTGAAGTCAGTAAAGTCTGCAGTGAATGTCGCTGCACAAACTGTACCTGTACATCGATTCACTTCAAAACTTGTTTCATTTGTTGAGTTATCATTCCAACCGATGGTAACAGTTGTTCCGGCGACATTGGTCAACGAGTAATTGGTTGGAGGATTAACTCCTGCACTCCCCTCAAGACTCAAATTCGCAGTTAAGTCAGTGTCTCCTGGTTCCGTTCCATAATTAAAACTAAATATTCCTTCGTGATCACCACCCGTTAAAGCAGTAAATTGAATGGTCACAGTACAGGTTGCATCAACTGCTAGTAAGCCTGAACCAGAAAAACAGGTTCCTCCGACTCTTGAAAAGAAAGAATTCTCACCTTGAATATTTGTGAGATAAACAGCTTGGTCACTGACATTCGTTACTGTCACAGAGCTTGTTGTTGAACTTGAAAGGGCGATGTCACCAAAGTCTAAAAGTGATGGACTAAAAGAGAGGGCTGAGTTACCTGGTCCACTCCCATTGGAGTCATCACCGATTCCCAGAAAATTATCTGAATCGGAATTACTCCCGCCGTTACATGCGATTAACACCGCAAGTAAAGATACTGTTAGAAACCTTTTAATTACCATCAATACCTTGTCGTTATAATTAAATTAAACCCTTACGTTATTTTATCATTTGTAAGTTTTTTCCTCGGAATTGCACTGAGAAGGGTGCTCTAGAATTTCGCAAATCATCAAAACGCCAACAAAAATTGGCAGTTGGGGAGCTATTTTGAATTTGGCGCTCTATAGATCATGTAGACTAAAACTATCAGTGATAGAAACCAGAGGAACCCGGTCATTTTAGGAATATCAGAAAGATGATTAATAACGGTGTCTTTTACTAGAAAAACCCCTGAAAAGAAGAGTACAGAGAACAGCAAAGTTGTTCCGAGAAAATATAAAGCATTACTCATTTGCCGGACACTATCTGAGAAGGATTCGCTTTTGATTTCAATAGCGTAATTATTCTTTGAAATTTCTTTAAAAAACCAAGTCATGTGTTTCGGAAAAATTTTAAAAGAGTTTATAAGATCTCTTGCGAACCATACCCCCTCTTCCATAAGCTGATCTTTAGAAACCAGCATTTCTACAATATCTTTTGTATCATCTTCAATAATTTCAAAAATATTTAAATCAAGACCAAGCGACTTCCCTACTCCATCTAATGTGGTAATAGCTCGAAAAATAATAAACCACTCTCGGGGAAGATAAAGTTGATGCTTACGAAGTGTTAGAATAATAACACTCATCAGTTCTGTAATGTTTAACTCTTGAGCTGATAAACCAACGAAAGGACCAAGGTTTTGTTCGATATCTCTTGTAAGGAGTTGGTAGTTGGGTATTTTATCGTATTCTGCAATATCTAAAAATTCATAAACAAGATTTTCATAATTATTATTTGAAAGTGAATAAAGAATAGAAATTAACGACCCTCTGTTTTTTTTACTGAGAGTTCCCACTGAACCAAAATCAATGATCCCTATCCTTCCATCTTTTAAAAGCAGAAAGTTTCCCCCGTGAAGATCAGCATGAAAGAAACCATCGGACAGAAGATTTTTGAGAAACATTTTCGTGCACGAAATCAACTGGCTTTCCAGTTCCGGTGTTACCTTATCTTTACCAAGTTCATTAAAAGGAATCCCATCAAGGTACTCCATAACCAAAACTTCCTCAGAGCAGAAGTCTTCGTAGATCTCCGGTATTTTTAAAATTTTCTTCTCATCAATTTTTTCAGCATTGTTTTTAAGCTTAATTAAATTTTTCTTTTCAATAACAAAATTAAGCTCTAACAATACCGTTCTGTGGAAATCTTCAATCATTCTTGAAAGACCTAAGTACTTTAAATCCTCGCTAATTCTCTCTACTTGAGAGATCACAAGTTTAAAAAGCTCAAAGTCCGTATCGATAATCTCTTTAATGTTTGGCTTTCTAACCTTTGCAACAACAAGATCACCTGTTTTAAGCTTTGCTTCAAACACGGAACCAATTGAAGCCGTCGCGATCGGTTTTTCATTAAAACTCGCAAAGAGTTCTTTATAATTATCTCCAAGGTTAGACTTTAAAACATTTTCAAAGTTTAAAAACTCACCTGCTGCAACATTGTTTTGAAGTTTTTTCATCTCCCAGATAAAATCTTTATGAAAAAGATCTTCTCGAGAAGCAATCAATTGACCAAGTTTAATAAACCCCGGGCCCAAAGTTTCAAAAGATTTTCTTAAGCGATAACCAACTGAACCCCAAAGTTCATCATCTCTTTTTTCTGATAAAGCTGACTTTAACCGGGCCCTTGGTAGAACGAAGCCAATTTTTTCATGAAGTTTTGTTTGTAGAATAAATTCATCAAAACCATTCGTTGCTAATACTGAAAGTATTTCGCGCAAACGCCCCACATTCTTAATCGTCTTAGTCAGGCCAGCGCCTGTTTTTACTAAATCCATAACTAGATTTTATTTAAACCTTTTTCCTTTCTCTTATTATGTTAAAATACTTTTACGCTTTGCTAAATAAGCGGAAAGCTTAGGCCTAAATTTGATGAAGTTCTTGATCGGAATTGTTTTTTTGTTTCAAACTGCTCGAGTTTGGTCGGCGCAATCTTGCAGTAGAGTCGCTTATATCAACTACCAAGAAGTCTTAGTTGACTCAAGTTCTTCGGTTCGCGGTGATGGACTTAAGTTTTATTTAAATAGAGATCCTATCGCAAAAGAATATCTCCACGTTTACCAAGAACAAAGTAAACCAAGTAAAAACAGTGCTGCCATTAGCACAATTGGAATTGGGATTAGCCTCGCCGGACTTTTAACCTCAAAGGATCAAGAAGGGATTTTTAGTCGAAATGCGTTGGTTGCAACTGGGCTAGGAGTCATCATTCTTAACCTGTTCGTTTCTAAAACAATGCTCTATCAGAACGAAAAAAACTTGATTCGATCGATAGATGAATATAATAAAAGGAATCGCCCTCAAATCTATTTTTCTCCATACAAGGATAACGAAGAAAATGGAGGAGGAGTTGGCGTTAACTTTGGTTACTCTAATAGTTTTTAAGGAAATCTATGAAAGTCACTTGTTATAGTTGCAATAAACCTACAGAATTTCCCGATGCTAAACTCGGTAGACTCGACAGTTGCGACCACTGCAATGCTTATCTTCATTGCTGCCTTATGTGTGATTTCTATGACAAAAACTCCTATAACGAATGTAAAGAACCCATGGCCGATAGGATCACTGAAAAAGAAAAGTCTAATTACTGTGATTATTTTAAACTCAACACAGGTGTCTCGCTTAAAGACGAAAAGAATGACCTACTCGCCAAAGCCAATTCACTTTTTAAAAACTAAGGATAAAAAATGAATTTTCCAATGACTGTTTATGGTAAACAGAAACTTGAAGCTGAACTTGAAAAACTTATTAAAGTTGATCGTGAAGAAATCAAAACAGCGCTAGCTGAAGCCCGTGCTCTAGGGGATTTAAAAGAAAATGCAGAATATCACGCTGCTAAAGAAGCTCAAGGACATAATGAAGGCAGGATTGCTGAACTTCAGAATAAAATTGCAAATTGCCAAGTCGTTGACCCGTCTAAACTGAAAGGTGAAAAAATTGTTTTTGGGGCAACAGTTACTATTTATGATCCTGAAAAAGATAGCTCTCAAACATTTCAAATTGTTGGAGAAGATGAGGCAGTTGAGTCCAAAGCAAAAGTTTCTTACTCAAGCCCGCTTGGAAAATCTCTTATTGGAAAAGAAGCAGGAGATGAAATAATAGTTCGAGCTCCTAAAGGTGACATCTCTTACGAAGTCGAGAATGTCGAATACAAATAACCTAAAATGGCAGTCACATGTTCGTGCTTTATATAAAGGGAAAAAAGTCCCCAAAAGTGTTGAGCAACTTGAACAAGTCGGAATTCAAACTTTAATTGATCTTGCCTGGATCTTTCCTCATAAGTACTACCCGGTTAAAAGAAATCCTTTTCCAGAAGATTGCCAAGAAAATGATTATATTCAAATAACGGGTTACCTTAAAAATCTGAAGTCTCGACCTATATTTGCCAGAAAAATTAGAATGTTTAATTTAAGCGCAAGCCTCATTACTGATAAAGGAGCCTTTAGAGTCACCTGGTTTAATGCTTATCCTAATATGGCGACGAAAATTAAAACCAAGTTTCAAAATCAATCTGTAATAACAATAGAAGGCAATGTTAGCTTTTTCGGAATCAATGTCCAGTTAACCAATCCTAAATTCAACGAATCTGATGAAGAACAAGAAGGTAAAATCTTTTATCCAACCATCAATAAGGTAAAAGGTGGCTTTATTGAAAAACTTATTGATAAGATCCCTGTTGAACTCTACGAAATTATTCCCGAAATTCCCAATCAAAGTTCCCTTGGAGAATCCCTCCTTGCTCTTCATAATAAAAATGATCATATAAAGCCTCCGGAAGCTTTAAAGAGAATCAAGTATCAGGAGTTTTTTCTTGATCAACTCAAGGCGATGATCAGAAGAGAGGTTCGAAACTCTCGAACCGTAAAAAAAATTGAAATTAAAGATAGTGAATATAATAAGATTATAAAATCTCTCCCTTATGAACTAACCGAAGATCAAGACCTTTGCCTTAAGGATATTATTAATGATCTCAAGCTTGGCTATCCCATTTCTCGACTCGTTCAAGGTGATGTTGGTTGTGGAAAAACAACAATCGCTCAAGTAAGTGCTCAACTCATGATTAATCAAGGCTATCAAGTTGCTTTCATGGCGCCGACAGAAAACCTAGCAAGACAACATTATCAAAACTTAGAAAAAGAAATATCTGGAACCGTGCTCCTAACCTCATCCTTAAAAACTAAAGAAAAAAGAGAAGTTCTTGAATCAATTGCATCTGGAACTGCTAAGCTTGTAATTGGTACTCACAGTCTTTTCCAAGAAGCCGTTACTTTTTCTAACCTCGGCTTCTCAATTATTGATGAGCAACATAAATTTGGAGTTCAACAAAGAATTTCTTTGGTTAATAAATCAGTGCTCCCTCATTGTCTCCTTATGACTGCAACCCCTATTCCCAGAACTCTCCGTTTAACTCAGTTTAGAGATCTCGATATTTCAGTTATAAAACAAATGCCTGGTAACCGAAAAAAAATCAGTACTCGAATTGTTAATCATCAAAATTTAGAAAAATATTTAAGTTTTTTAAAAACTCGAATAGATATGGGAGAACAAGTTTATGTTGTCCTTCCCAATATTGAAAAAAGTGAAACACGTGATTCACACTCTCTTGAAGAAATACTCGATGAATATAAAAGATACTTTCCAGGTTATAAGATTTCTGGCGTTCATGGAAAAATGGATAGCGAAGAAGCTTCAAGTGTATTAGATCAGTTCAGAAACCATGAAGTTCAAATTCTGATTTCGACTACCGTTATTGAAGTTGGTATTCATGTCGCCAATGCAACAATTATGGCCATTTATAACCCTGAACTCTTTGGCCTTAGTTCCCTTCACCAATTAAGAGGACGAGTTGGGCGAGGCGGAAAGCCTGGATTCTGCTTTCTCGTTAACTTAAAAAAGATTAATGACTCTCAGTTGCAACGGCTACAAATATTTGAAAAAGAGCATGATGGATTTAAAATTTCTGAACATGATCTCGCCTTTAGAGGAGAAGGTGATTTATTTGGAGCTCAGCAGTCAGGCTTTGTTCTAGAACGAAGAATCTCTGAATATCTTGAAGATAATGAAATTTTCGAACAGGCGATAAAAGATTTCGAGGAATTTACAGGGGATAGGGCCATTCTGGAAAATCAAGCCCGCTTTTTTAATTTGTATGAAAACGATTATATTAATAAGTATATATGATTTGTCTTAATTTTGATCATGCGAAAAACCAGGACTATCTCGGACTGAGAGAAATCAACCGAAACTCTATTACAATGGGTCCAACGGGAAATCTTTTTATTGAAGAAGAAGTATTTCCTTACCCTCAGATAAAAATTAAAATCCAAGAAGGTAAACTTATTTTTCAATGTGACAGTGAAGAGCACTACGTTATACACAATGGAAAAAGATCACGACTTCCTTTAGTTACCAACAAAGGTGATAAGATTGATTTCGGAGCTTTCAGGATCACTGTTGTTGATTTTGAAAATATTAAATATAACTCTTATCGAAACTTTACGAATCAAGCCCTTGAGGATACTCAGAAAAATCCTCTACTTATAAAACTCGTCAGTCAGTTAACAAGCTATTTGGATTAAGAATGTTTAATGGTTTTGAGTCTAGATACTTTACTACTTCTGACAAAGAAACGATCCACTATATTTTAAACTTTAATCCTTCCTTAAAAAGAGAAAAGCCTGTCATTGTTTTTAATTATGGCTTAGTTTGTAACTTCAAACACTGGGAACCTCAATTAAAATACTTTCATAAAAAAGGTTACCCTGTCTTGTCTTATGATTATAGAGGACATTTTAAGTCTTCAGGTAAAGATGATCTTTCTAAACTCACTCTCGATCAATTTTCAAAAGATCTTAATGAGTTACTCTACTTTCTTCATATCGAAAAAGTTTGTATGGCTGGCCATAGCATGGGTGTTAATGTTTGCTTGAATTACGTGAATCAGTTCCCTGAATCTGTTAAAAATCTAACTCTCATAAGTGGTACCGTTTTTGATGTTTCAAATATCTTAATGAATAATGAATTCAATAAGGTTCTTATCCCCTTACTCACCAAAACTTCTCAAAAATACCCTGAGAGCTTTAATAGAATCTGGAACGCTGTTAGCACAAATTTCATTACAACTGAAGTTGTAAGAACCATGGGATTCAACACTAAAACAGTGCCTCGCTCCTTCGTAAAATTTTACTTAAAAAAAGTTAACGAACTAGGACCTCATATTTTCTTCCAGCTCATTAATCAAATGACAGATACCAATTTGCTTCCCAAGCTTCCTACTATTGCTCAACCAGCCTTGGTCATTATTGGTGAGAACGACAAAGTCCTTCCTCCAAGCTACCAACTTCTCATTCACGACAATCTTAAAAACTCAGAGTTATTCATGGTTAAGGGTGGAAGCCACGTCCCACAGATCGATTTCCCAGATCAAATTAATACTAGGCTAGAATCTTTTTTAGGGTCACACTGACACCAAACCTATAATTTCTTCTTACTTACTTTACTCCAGCGTTAAAAGCGTACTAAATTACTCAACGGAAAAGAGCAGTAAGCTCTGTAGCATAAGGAGTATGTTATGAAAGAAATGATTCTTCTGTTTTCCCTTCTTGGATCTCCCCTCGCTCACTCTAGTCTCTTCGGGAAAAAAACAGAACCAGTCCTCAAAATCCTCAATTCAGGTGAAATTGTTAAAACAAGTGTTGAAAAATCTGATTTAGTGGAACACACCGGCCTCAACATTCACACAGCCAGTGTTGCTGCCTTAATGGGTTATGTTGAAGAAATGAACGAACAAAAGATTTCTAAAAGAAAGAAAAAAAAGTTGGTTCTAGAGCTACTTACTGACCCACCACTTGATTAAGAAAGTTCTTGGCCTTTAAATTTTAGAAGCGGCTTAAAAAGCCTGATCATTGCAGATTTTAACTGTGCTGTTTTGTACTCGTTGTGACTCGCTTCACCCTCAGTGTTTCTTTTGTGACTTTCGTAATCGGTAATCTGAACTTCATAAGGGTAAAAGAACCTTAAGTTCTTAGAGATACTTGAGGTATCTAGCTTTAAAACCTGTTTCGATAAGGGGTTTTTCTCATCTTCCTTAGCCAGTTTTTTAAGCTTAGCTAACTGTTGATAGAATGGATTAGTGTACTTAATTAACTGCCTACAGGTGAAATGAATTGCCTTATAACCCTCAAAAGAATGTCGATTTGCTATCTCACGGGGACTCTTTTTCATTTCGGGTTCACACTTTTCTGCAATTTCTTGGAATCTCTTAGTAATTTCCTTTTGAGATAAATTACTTTTTATAGCTTCTTTATAAATCTTATTATAAGACTTTCTGAATTCTTCCAATTCAATCAATGAGTTATGTGAACGACTTGGCTTAATATTGTGAGGGATAACAATAAAATTCTCAACTAAAAACCAAAGAACTCTTAAAACATCTACTCTTTCAAAGGTTACGAATCTAATACCAACTCTATCAAATAATTCTTCTGCCACGTTTTCTTTTTTGTGAAGAAGTTTAATGATGACACTATCTCTAGATTTCTTTGACTTAGTTTCAAAAGCTTTAATTGGAATCAACTTCGACTTATCGGGAGTTCTTAAACAAAGACGATTCATCCAATCACGATGAATGTACTTATAGTAACGATCAAAAATTTGAGTTTGAATGGTATTAAAATAGTTAGATCGTAGGTCTTTATCAACATGAAGGATTGTATGCATGACTTTTAGAACAATCCCAGCCCATAAACTTAGCTCTGTTTTATTTTTGTCTTTAATTCCCTCTGTTGAAAGTAAAAACAATTTAGAAATATCTGTAATTCCAAGTAGTTCATTGGGGATTTTTAAATCTAACCCTTCTTTCTTACCGGTTTTAAGAAAATACTTTCTAATAAACTGTAATGCCTCTTGGTAGTTTCCAAACAGTTCAGCATTCTCAATAGGTTTATCTATATTAATCCCATAACCATGCAGGAAATTAAGAACGTCTTCTTCATTTTTAACTTGTCCAAGGAATGATGCTGAATCAAGGGCGGATTTATTAGTAAGAATGACATCTAACAATTCAAAATTAAGGTAGAATTCGCTTTCAAAGTCTTTTCTTTCCATGGAGCCAACATTATTAGATAATTTGGCTTCAATAACAAGGAAGGTCACTTGCTTAAAAACTCACTTCGATTTTATCTATCTTTCCTCGGAGTTGGTTTTATCCCGTATGCCCCGGGAACAATGGGGAGCATTGCAGCACTTCCCTTAGCTTACCTCTGCCTGCAAAGCGATTCCAAACTAGAAGGGTTTATACTTTTTGCTACGATTACTTTTTTTAATTACTTTCTATTGGGTCTCTATATGCGTTTATTTGGTGGAGGAGAGAAGGATCCTAAGTGGGTAGTTCAAGATGAAGTTTCTGGCCTTTTACTCGGAGCAATAATTCTTAACAACCTCCCCATCACAGAGCAAAGTCACTTAGCTGCCGCTATACTTTTTGTTTTCTTTCGCGCCTTCGATATCTGGAAACCCTTTCCAGCAAGTTACTTTGATAAAAGCGATAAGGTTAACGCAATCATCCACGATGATTTAGTGGCAGGAATTTATGCAGCGATAGTAAGTTATTTTGTTCTTAGACTTTTTCCCTGAGTATTTTCCAACTGTTAGTTTTGTCATTTTTTTGTCTCCCTTTGCATAGTTTATATAGATTGCATCGGCCCTGTGCTGGTGTTATTTTTAAACAGTTAACTTATAGCCTAAATGAAGATAGCAGCTTTTCTTCGCCTTAAAGCTCTACTTTGAAAGAAGGAGAAATTATGGCACTTAGTACTTTTGAAAACACACCTGAAAAGAAAAAAGCACTCGACCTTGCTTTGAGCACTATCGAAAAACAATTCGGTAAAGGTTCAATTATGAAGCTTGGTGAGGAAGCCAACCGAAATGTTGCTGCTATTCCAACAGGATCTCTTGGTCTCGATATCGCACTTGGTATCGGAGGAATTCCGCAAGGAAGAATCATTGAAATTTATGGACCTGAATCTTCAGGTAAAACAACACTTACTCTTCACATCGCAGCTGAATGCCAGAAGCGTGGTGGGACAGTCGCTTTCGTCGATGCTGAGCACGCGCTTGATCCTCAGTACGCTTCAAAGCTTGGTGTTGATGTTCCAGCAACCCTTATTTCTCAACCAGATAGTGGAGAGCAAGCCTTAGAAATTGCAGATATGCTCGTTCGCTCTGGAGCTGTTAACCTTCTCATCATCGACTCTGTTGCGGCCCTTACTCCAAGAGCAGAACTTGAAGGGGACATGGGTGATGCACACATGGGTCTTCAAGCACGGCTTATGTCACAAGCACTTAGAAAACTTACTGGGTCAATTTCACGATCAAACTGTACCGTTATCTTCATTAACCAATTAAGAATGAAAATTGGTGTCATGTTTGGTAACCCAGAAACGACTACTGGTGGTAATGCTCTTAAGTTTTACTCTTCAGTAAGAATGGACATCCGAAGAATTGCAGCTATCAAAGATGGCGATAATGTAATTGGTAACCGAACAAGAGTTAAGGTTGTTAAAAACAAAGTTGCACCTCCATTCAGACAAGTCGAATTCGATATTATGTACGGAGAGGGAATTTCGTTTACGGGTGATCTTCTTGACCTTGCTGTAAAAGAAGAAATTGTTCAAAAAGCTGGAGCTTGGTTCTCTTTTGAAAATGAAAAGATTGGTCAAGGCCGTGAAAACTCTAAAAAATTCTTAACTGAAAACCCTGAAACTCTCGAAAAAATTAAGAATCTTGTTCTTCAAAAATATGGCCTCATGACAGTAAACGATGCCATTCCTGCAGTTGATGAAGAAGCCAAGGAAGAGGCAAAGAAAAAGACAACGAAGTCTAAGAAAAAGCTTCAATAACTAAAAGAGCCGGTGATTCGAATGGGTCACCGGTTTTTATCCCCGCTCTAAGATCTCTAAAATATGGCCTCTTGAAACTTGATAAAGAATCTCTTTTTCAAGTTTTGCCTCTTTCGGATCTTCAACACCTTTAATTTGATCCCATTTTTGCGCAAGTTCGCGCATTTTTAAAATAATTCGATTACGACTTTTGAGAAAATAACCTTTCCTTGTAGCCTTATTAAGCAGCCCGTAAAGATATAGATTGTGCTGAAGTGAATTGTCTTTAGAGTTCACTCGAAACTCTACATAGTGAACAAGGTCTTTAAAGATCTTCTCTCTTGTTTTTGCAGGGTATTGATCAATGTTATCAATTACGGCTTTAGAGAAAGCAAAACTTTGTTCCGATTCGTGAAAGCAAGTTGAATCCTCTTGTTCAATTTTCTCAATTCCTTTGAAATGTTTTTTTCCATAACTCTGATCAGTTAGACGCAAATAATTATCGTGATTAGCAAGTTCTCTTCCTGATAGCGTCGTAAAGCTCTTTTCTTCAATTTCATTAAACTTTGAAAGACAGGTTTGTTTTACTTCGACTTGGGAACAACTAAGTATAAACAAGAGCAGGAATAGAAATTTTGGCATAGATCCTCCGGACTTCTAGTTATACCACGATCTTGTGTCTTGAAGGAGGTCGGCAAAATTTAAAAATAGTAAGACAAAGTAAATTCAGAAACTTCCACTGAGTTAAAAAACTCGTAGCGCAGTCGCGTCAGCCAATTTTTTCCGACTTGATAACCAAATTCTAGTTGGGTTCGCTCAATTTCATCTTTTCGTTCATAAAAGCTGAGGTTTTGATACTTTCCGACAAAAATAAACTTATCATACTCGAACTTTAAATTTAGCTTTGGGCCAACTCCTGTATCACCTCTTCTGAATAAGCCTCTCCTACTCTCAAACTCTCCAGTCAGCCCCAAATACACAAGAAAGTTCGCAATATCAAACGCTCCACCAGCAGAAAAGTTAATAATACCTCGAAGCGAGTCCTGGAGTGGGTCACGTCTCATCAGCATATCTAGATCCCAACTTAAAGATTTATTAATAGGAGTGAGCGGCTTATAGGCTTTTATTTTGAGCAAAGACATTTGTTGAATCTGTGGATCATCTTTGATTTTTAGTTGAATCTCTCCCATGTCCATATGAAAACTTTTTCCATAGCCCGAGCTTGGATCAATCAGTTGATGTAGTGCTGCTTTATGCTGAAGCATAAATTTATCATCAGAATCCCAACCAATCGTAAAACGTCTTGATCGGTGCCCTTTAGTTGGTGCAATTCGATCATAATTGAACTTTGTTTTATTTACAGGAAGTTTGGTTCTTTTACTTAAAAATTTATTTTTAAAAATTTTTTCAGGAGACTTATCATCAAGAAGCTTATCGTAATACTTTCGATCATAGTACTCTATATAAGCATCAAACAGTTGTTGATCTTTCACTTCAAAAATTTTCGTCGAATCTTCCATTAAGCCTTCAAATTGCGCTTTTTGATTTTTATCTAAAGAGGTCCAGTGCTTCTCAAGCCTAGAAAATATTGATGGTCTAAATCTTGTTTCTCCTAACAGTTTGGCATCCTTTAGTGCAAACAAGGTATCAATAGGAACAACGATTTTATGTAAAGGTTTTAAGATTTTTTTATCGGGTGTGACTGCTTGAATAAGTCCGAGAATGTGATAGCTACAATTTTCTGTAAAATAAAAGTAGTCACTCTTGGCTGCTTTTAACTCCCATAAATGCGCCATCAAAAGTTTTATCTGTTTAGGGTCTAGCTTTAATTCGTATTCCCATAAATCTCTTGATTCCCCATCTCGATACTCTCGAACTTTCCAATAATAAGGAAATAATTTATATGTTGCTGAATAAGAACCCACAATACCTTTAACCCCATACGCAATCGGATTTTCATTTGGTGAAACATCGGCTGAATAATCCAAGGTGAAATCTAAAAGATCTGAAGGCTTTTTCTCATTTGCCTGAAAACGAAGAAAAGTATGACCAAAGGCTGATGCTGGATTGTTTACGTAATAAGAAGCGAAAACTATCCAAACTTTTTTAACATTCGTTTGCTTAAGAAAATATCGATACTTCTCACAGTGGGAGAAGTTCGTTTTGAACTTATAACCAAATTTTTGAAAAAGCATTAACCTTGCGGGAAAACGACAGTAGCCTTCACCTTTTTTAAACAGCTCAAAAGTTGCTATCCACTCTTCTCTTGGATTTTTTTTACCATTTGGACTTAGAAAGAAATTAGGATCATCTATTTGGCTCTCATATGTATTATAAAGAATCTGTTGGTATTTATTAAGAAGGAGCCATTCACGAGACTTAGAAAATTCTGTTTGTGCAAATAAAAGAGGGGCTAATCCTAGCCCCCCTATTAGTAATAGAAAATTTATAAAAATTTTCTTAGAGAAGAGTATCGATTCTGTTCCAAATTTCTTCAGAGCTAGAATCTTTAGCGAAAATTTCATCATAGTTTGTTCGTAAAGTTGCAATTGAGTCTGCATCTTCATTGATTAGATCAAGAAATGCATTAACAGTTTCACCTTCACCTTTAGCGATATCATTCGCAAGGAAAACCTTGTTTGTTTCGATAAAGTTAACAGCTGCTACACGTGAATCTCCCTTACATCCAAGAGTTCCTGTAGACATTGCAAAAGTTTGAAAACCTGTTCCGTTTAAAGTCGCCGCTAAAACGTTGAACATGAGTCCTTTTTTACCTTTTAGAAGTGTAGCTCCAAGACCACAACCTGCTGGTCCATACTTCCCACCTCTCATCTTTCTCTTTTTTCCTTCGGAGAAAGCTGGTGTTGATACAAATAAAGTGAGAGCGATAACTGCTGTAATGATTCTCATATATCCTCCTTGAACACTGAGCAATTTCTTTTAGATGCGTTCCATTATGACAAAAATCTAGATTTAAGTCTAAAAAATTTGGCTAAATACAAAGGATTCAGTTTAATAGAAGAGTATGAAAGACTGCTATTCAAGCTCTCTGAAACTTTTAGTAAGACGGGATTATTCAACTTTTAAGATGTCTCAAAAATTGCTAGAAAAAGGCTTTGAGCCCTCTGATGTTGACGAAACAATCGAAAAACTTCATAAGCAAAAATACCTTAATGACCAAAACTATCTCGAAGGTAGAGTTAGACACTACGCAAGAAACAAGAAGGGTCCTCAATATATTTTACAGAAATGCGAAGAGGAAAAATTGCCTATTACTGAGCAATTGATCCATCAGACTTATGAAGATCTCGGATTATCAATCCCTGAAATGATTAAAGAGCATATTCACAAAAAACTCTTGTTCAATAACATTCAAATCAACGAATTAGACTCAGAAAAGCGCTTTAAGCTCTATTCAAAGCTTTCCAGGCATTTACTCTCCAAGGGCTATATTGTACAAAATATTGAACAGTATTTACCTAAAGAGAGTAGCAATGAGAGCTGACGAAATTCGTAGCAAATTTATTGAATTTTTTGAAAAAAATGGGCACACCAAAGTCTCATCTTCTTCGCTAATTCCCCACAACGATCCTACTCTGCTTTTTGCCAATGCTGGAATGAATCAATTCAAAGATTACTTTACTGGCCGAGAGGTTCCTCCCTTTCCCAGGGCAGTGACTGTTCAAAAATGTGTTCGGGCCGGTGGGAAACATAACGATTTAGAAAATGTTGGTTTTACAGCCAGGCATCACACTTTTTTTGAAATGCTCGGTAATTTCTCTTTCGGAGATTATTTTAAAAGTGAAGCGATTGCTCTTGCTTGGAAGTTTTTAACAGAAGAACTCAAAATTCCTAAAGATAAACTTTATGTCACTGTTCATGATTCAGATGATGAGGCCAAAGAGCTTTGGATAAAAGAACAAGGAGTTCCGGCTGATCGAATTTTTAAAATGGGAGACAAAGATAATTTTTGGGAAATGGGAGAAACAGGACCTTGTGGTCCTTGTAGCGAAATTTTTTATGATCACGGTGAAAAGTACGCTTCTGGAAATTTTGATCACCCCATGAAAGATGAAGAAAGATGTGTCGAAGTGTGGAACCTCGTTTTCATGCAATTTGAAAAACATAAGGATGGAACCCGAACGAACCTTCCTAAGCCAAGTGTTGATACTGGTGCCGGCCTCGAACGTCTCGCAGCCGTCATGCAAAAATTTTATTGGAACTATGATACTGATCTTTTCACTGCACTTTTTAAAAAGTTAGAAGAACTCTCTGGAAAGAAATATTCAGATCCACAATATGTTAATAGTTTTCGAGTTATTGGTGATCATTTGCGTTCTGCCACTATGTTAATCACTGATGGAGCAATGCCATCCAATGAAGGGCGTGGTTATGTTCTTAGAAGAATTATACGAAGGGCCGTTCGCCATGCAAATGAACTTGGCTTAACAAGGTCTTCCCTTTATAAACTTGTCCCAACCGTTTTTGAAACTCTTGGCGAAGAGTATGCTGAAAACAAAGCAAACCAAGCACTTGCTGAAAAATCTTTAAAACAAGAAGAAGATAAATTTAGAGCAACGCTTAATAATGGTTTAAAAATTCTCAATGAAAGCATCGAGGAATTAAAATCAAAAAATCTGCCTGGAGAAGTGGCTTTTAAACTTTACGATACCTATGGATTTCCACTCGACTTGACCGAGACAATCCTTAAAGAAAAAGGAATCTCCGTTGATAGTGATGGTTTTGAAAAACTCATGAATGAACGAGTAGAGCAATCAAAGAAACATCAAAAGTTTCATGCTGATGCCAGTGACCTCGAGGTTTTTTATGCCATCAAAGAGAAACATGGCGAAACTAGCTTTACGGGTTATAAAACTTTAAAGGATCAAGGAACTTTACTTGCAAAAGAAAAGTTCGGAGATGGTTATGCCCTCGTTTTTGATAAGACTCCCTTCTACGGTGAGTCCGGAGGGCAAGTTGGAGACAAGGGGACGATCAATGGCACTGTTGAAGTTCTTGATACACAAAAGCCAATTGATGATTTCCATGTTCACCTTGTTGAAAATGCTGACGAACTAGAAGTCGGTAAATCATACTCTTTGGAAGTAAATGAAAAGCTCCGAAACCAAACAATTAAAAATCATTCCGCAACTCACCTTTTACAGGCAGCCTTAATTAAAATTTTAGGACCTCATATTAAACAAGCCGGTTCATATGTTAATGAAGAAATGCTTCGTTTTGACTTCACTCATGACTCCGGACTCAGTGAGAAAGAAATTTCTGAAACTGAAGAACTTGTTAATCAAGAAATTAGAGCAGCTCTTCCCGTTAAAGATCAAATCATGAATAAAGATGAAGCCGTTAAACAAGGTGCGATGGCCCTTTTCGGTGAAAAGTACGGAGACGAGGTTAGAGTTATTCAAATGGGTGGCTTCTCAACTGAACTTTGTGGTGGAACTCACGTTAACAATACTTCTGATATTGATCTCTTTAAAGTTTATACAGAGTCCGCTCTTGCCGCTGGAGTAAGAAGACTGATTGCTTATACTGGCGAGAAAGCTAAGAACTATCTTTCTGAACTCGATGAAATCTTAAATCAAGTCAATCAGATTACTAATGCCAAAAAATCTGATTCTAACGGTAATGAAGTTAGTCAGCTTGCAAAAGCGTTAAGTACTAGCCCCAATGAAGTTCCAGTTCGCTTACAAGGAATCATCGATGACCTTTTAAAAATTGAAAAAGAAAACAGCAATCTCGAATCAGAACTTGGTTTAAAAAAGTCCGAAAGTCTTGTTAGTAAACTAAAGGATGACTCAACTAAGAATGCTATTGAAAAAGTTAAAGGATTTATAAAACTCAAAAAAACTCTTTCAAAAATTAATACTTCTTTAAAAGACCAAAAAAGGTCTTCTGAAAGTGCTGATCTCTTTGTTGATCCGATTCAGCTCAAATCATGTAATCTCTTTGTTACAGAAACAGAAAGTTCTCCAAAAGAGTTGAGAAAAGTTTCTGATAATTTTATTGATAAGCAGCCTAAAGATGTTCTTTTTCTCTATACGAATACAGATGATAAATTTGCCTTTATTCTAAGAACAAATAAATCAAATAAAAACATTAATCTTTCTACCCTAACAAAAGATATCTTCTCTAAAATTGAAGGCCGTGGGGGAGGAAAACCTGACATGACACAAGGGTCTGCAAATTCTAAAGACTTTAATACTTTTCTCGAACACCTTAAACAGGAACTTTAAATTGAAATACATTCTTCTTTTACTTCTGCTCTTCTTTTCCTGTACCAAAAACGAAGTAAATAAAGAAACAATTGTTTTACCTTTATCGAGTGATATTTCCTCACTCGACCCTGCTGTCGCTTTTGATAGTGTTTCTCTTCAGGTGGTTTATCAGATTTATGAAACTCTCTATCAATACGATTATAACAACCCTACTAAAATCATTCCCTTGTTAGCTGAATCAATGCCAAAAGTTTCAGAAGATCAGTTAATTTATACCATCAAAATAAAAAAAGGGATTAAATATCATCCTCATCCCTTGATCACAGACAAAGATCGAATTGTTAAAGCTCAGGACTTTATTACACAAATTAAAAGGCTCGCTTTTCTCCCAACAAAAGGCCAAGGGTTTTGGTTATTTGACGGGAAGGTTAAAGGGATAAATCAATTTCGCGAAGAAGCAGGAGAAGATCTCGGTAAAATGCTTGAAATTCCTATTGAAGGGATTAAAGTCATCGATGATCAAACTTTCAGCATTGAGCTTTTAAAGCCCTACCCACAAATGATTTACGCGCTAACAATGGCTTTTGTAACTCCTATTCCTGAGGAAGTTGTCATTGGTTTAAATAATAATTTAACAAACGAAGAAGTTGGAACAGGACCTTATTATCTAGAAAAGATTCAACGTTCTCATAAAATAAAAATTTCTCATTTTAAGAAATATCATAATTCGGATCTTCCAAAAACTTCAGTCATTGAATACCCGATTATGAAAGAAGCTCAAACTCGTTGGCTCAATTTTTTAAAGAATAAGGTAGATTTTTTTGGAATGACAACTGAGCACTTTAATGTGGCGCTTGATAAAGATGGTAATCTAAAAGAAGAATTTAAAGACAAGGGTTTTGAACTCAAAAAGACACCAAGCATGACCTATTGGTGGATCTCTTTTAATATGCAAAATAAAATCGTTGGTTCAAATAAGAATCTTCGTCTTGCCATTGCTCATGCTACCAACCAGCCACGCTTTATCGAAAAATTCACTAATAATACGGGAATTAAAGCTAATTCAATCTATCACCCTTCTGTTTATGGCTATGATAAAAATTCTGAACTTCCCTATAGTTATAATATTGAAAAAGCGAAAAAATATTTAAAAGATGCCGGCTATCCCAATGGAAAGGGACTACCCGTTCTCAATTTTGATACTCGAAGCAATGATAATTCCACATTAAAGAGGGCAGAGTTCATCAAGGCTGAACTTGCTAAAATTGGAATCAATATCAAGGTTATTGCTAATAATTTTCCGACTTTTTTACAGAAGGCCAAGAAAGGTGAATTACAATTTTGGCAAGATGGTTGGGCTCTCGATTATCCAGATAGTGAAAATATTCTCCAGTTACTTTATTCCGAAAATCACCCTCCTGGGATAAATTCCTCATATTACAATAATCCTGAAGTTGATAAGTTGATTCAAAAGGTTTCAATATTGGAAAACAATCTTGAAAAAAAGATCCTCATGACTGAAATTGAGAAAAAAGTGTTGGGTGATGTTGTTTGGATTATGCAGTTTTATTCCCAATCCTATATGCTCCACCACAACAAAATCAAAAACTATAAACCGTCTTCTTTAGTCAACAACTCTCACAAATACTTTGAAATTCAAGACTCTAAGTAGCCGACATTGCTGTCCACCGGAAGATATTGCCTAGTTATTTAGAGGGTAAGATTTTCCGCCTGAACATCCGAATAGTTCTATAGCAAATGTGTAAGGAGTCCTGCATGAAAACTCTTTTAATCTTTATGACATTATTTTCGACATCTCTTTATGCCGAAAATTACATGATCTATAGCATCTCTCAAGAATTCCCTATGGGCCTTGAGAACGAAATCCTTAAGAAGAACTATTACGTAAATATAGGAAGTTCTCAAGGAATCGAACCCGGAACTGAACTCTCTGTTTATCGACTGATTTCTAGGACAAATCCTTTTAGCAAAGAAAGACAGGAACGAATTAACTACAAAGTGAAAATTGGACAGATAAAGGTCATTCACTCTGAGAAGAATCACGCTATCGCAGAACTTTCAGCCAATAATGCTGACAAACTCCCGACCTTCTTTGAGGTAAACTCCTTAATGATAGGTGATCACGTTAACGTTAAGGTCGATTAAAGATCTACTCGGAGGTCGAGAAGATTTCGTATTTTATAGGCTTTTCCCCATAAAACACCTTGCTCGATCCTATCTACCCCAAGCCAGACAATATAATCCTCACCCCCATGGAGCTTTTTCAACGTTTTAAGCCTCACTAGTTTAATAACCTCACCTTCCAAGCAACCTCTAAAATGCATTTCGTAATAGTCACCAGCAACTCTTAGACAACGGGATACCAAGACAACAGTTCTCATATTCTTTATCTATGCAGGCCTTAAATCGCCCTTTCTGAAGCTAAATAACGAGGATTGCTTGACAAAAACACCTAAAGGTTATTATTTAAGACTTCCTATTAAGAAAAACTACGGAGCAATGCGCAATGGCAAGAGTTACAATTGAAGACTGTTTAGAAAAAGTTGAGAACCGATATGAATTGGTTCATCTTACTGCCAAAAGAGTTAAGCAGTTAAAAGACGGGGATGACTCTGAAGTTCACAGCAAGAACAAAGAAGTTGTGACTGCTCTTAGAGAAATCGCAGCGGGAAAAGTTTCTCACGCGATAGTTTCTGAATACGACTCTGAAGAATTTTAAATTTAATTATTTTTGGATATAAAAAAAGCCGGGCTTTTGACCCGGCTTTTTTTATTTTCTTTTGAACGCTACGTTCAGTACTTCATCAAAACTTTTTACCGGATAAAACTTCAAACCTTTTCGATGTCTTTCGGGAACTTCTTTAAGATCTTTTTCGTTATCACTTGGAAGAATAATTTCTTTAATTCCAGCTCTTTTTGCAGCGAGAACTTTTTCTTTAATTCCACCAACTGGTAATACTCTACCTGTAAGGCTTAACTCTCCCGTCATCGCAAGTGTTCCACGAATTTTTTTATTATTCGCAAGACTATAAAGGGCAAGCGCCATTGTTATTCCAGCACTTGGTCCATCTTTGGGAGTTGCTCCAGCTGGAAGGTGAAGGTGCACTTCATGATTTGCAAGAAAATCAGCCCCTTCTTCCTCTTGTTCTTGAATTTTAAGTTTTTTAGGTTTCGATTTAGGTATCTCATCCTGAAGCATTGATTTCACATAACTATAGGCGAGATTCGCCGATTCATTCATGACATCGCCAAGCTGTCCCGTAAGTTTAAAACCTTTTCCGTTAAGCGGAATAGATTCTACTTGAAGAATATCTCCGCCATAAGCTGTCCAAGCGAGTCCAGTAACAACTCCTGGCTTCATTGCTTTTTCTAGTTTATCACTTTGATACCTTTGAGGTCCTAATAACTGCTCAAGATCTTTAACTTCAGGATTAAACTTTTTAGCTCTTCCTTTCTTCTTAACTTTCTGAAGAACTGCAATTCGGCAGAGCTTAGCAATAAATTGTTCTAACGTTCTTACACCAGGCTCACGAGCATAATCTTGAATAAGTTTAGTTAGAACAGTTTTCTTTAATGAAAAGTCTGTTGCTTTCAATCCGTGCTTTTTAAGTTGCTTAGGAATAACCCATTTATTTGCAATTGTCTGCTTCTCTTCAAGTGTATAGCCACTAAGCTCAATGAGCTCCATTCTATCTAAAAGAGGTTCTGGTATTTCACCAACATAGTTAGCCGTAGCAATAAAAAGCACCTTTGATAAATCAAAGGGTATATCTAAATAGTTATCGATAAAGGTCTTATTTTGTTCAGGGTCCAAAACTTCCAAAAGAGCAGAAGAGGGATCACCTTGATAGGAACTTCCTAGTTTGTCGATCTCATCAAGCATTATAACGGGGTTGTTAACCTCAACTCTCTTAAGAGCCTGAAGTAGTTTTCCTGGCATCGCTCCAACATAAGTCTTTCTATGACCTTTAATCTCAGCTTCATCTCTCATTCCACCAAGACTAAATCGATAAAACTTTCGACCAAGAGCCTTCGCTATACTATTTCCAAGAGAAGTTTTCCCTACTCCTGGGGGCCCCGCAAAACAAAGAATGGTCCCATCATAATCAGACTTTAATTTTCTGACCGCTAAAAATTCTAGGATTCTTTCCTTGGGTTTTTCTAATCCATAGTGATCTTTTTCTAGAGTTTTTTCAGCTTCATCAATATTGATTTCTTTTTCAGTACTTTTATCCCAAGGAAGTTCTGTAATCCAACTTAAGTAAGTTCTTGTTACTGTATATTCAGGTGATGACTCAGGAATTGACTGAAGTCTATCAAGCTCCTCTAAAGCTGTTTTTCTAGCATCTTCAGGCATATTCGCTTCATCAATCGCGTCTTTAAACTTTTTAAGGTCTCTTGATTTGTCGTCATCATCTAAACCAAGTTCACTTCGAATAATCTTAAGTTGTTCTTTTAAGTAGTATTCTCTTTGATATTTATTAACCTTATCATTCACTTCATCAGTAATTTTTTTCTGAATATCTGAAACGTCTTGTTCTCTTCTTAAATAAACAAGAAGTTTTGCGAATCTTTTTCGAACAACCAGTGTTTCAAGGAAGTCTTGAGCTTCGGGAACATCAAGTGACAATGCAAAAGCAACCAAGTCTGCCAAAGATCCCGGTGAAGGTGAGTTGAGCATGGCCAACTTCATCTCTTCATTAAAATAAGGATTTATTTCTGAAAGTTTCTTAACCTGATTAATGACCGAACGAGTATAAGCATCAAGTTCTTCATCTTGATTAAGAACATCTTCAAAAACTTCGATTCTTGCTTTAAGCAATGGAGTTTCAGATGTGAATTCAAGTGCTCTATATCGCTTTAAACCGTGAACAAGAAGATTTACGGAACCATCTGGTAATTTTAGCTTTTTTACAACTTTGCAAAAAATACCAACACGATAAAGATCGTTTCCTTTTATAGGAACAGACTCCATGTCTTCTTCATCAACTTCTTCTTCGAAAACATCTTCAGAGAAGTTTAAATCTGGAGAAAACCCTTCTTTAATCGCTTCCTCTACGTCTTCTTCCTCATACTCATCATATTCGTCATCTTCACCTTCGCGAAACTTGATTAAATTCAAAGCAATATAACTATTCTTTGAAACATAATCATCTAGCTCAGGAGTGAACTTATTTTGAGACATTACAATCGGTGCAATCATTCCAGGAAAAATTGGACTGTTTAAAATTGGAATGACAGCAACTTCTTCTGGAAGTTTTCCCTTAATTACATTTTCACCACTGATCTTCATGGTGACGGTATTTTCATTTTCACCCATAGTTTTCTTCTTTTTTAAAATTATTTTCTAACGTCAATTACTAGGCGCCCTGGTGAATTCAAATAAAAAATATCAAACCCATATTTTTTATTAAAACTCAGTTCAAGGGAAGTATTTGATTTATCTAGAGAAAAGATATTAATTGATTTTAAATATTTTCCCGAGACATTTTGATTTATATCAGAATCAGGAGAAGCATCTAAGAGATCTAAAAAAAGTTTTCCCGTCTTTTCATCAATATGACCATAGACACTTGGGATATTAGGAGTTGAAAAATCAACAACAACCCGCTCGAATCCCCTTTGCTTAGAGTAGAAACTTCTAACGCCCTTAACCTTTGCCCCCTTCATTGTGGATTTCCAGAAAAAGACACCGGAGTCGCTATAAACAGAAGCCTTTTTAGCACTAAGCTTGATCGTCCTCTGCTCTAAGAGAGAATTTCCCATTGCACAAAGGGGTAATAAAAATAGAGCTATTCGTAAGACTTTCAATTGAGTTCTCCTCGCTTGTACTCGTCTTTATTGTAGCGAAATTGGCTTCTTAAGCCAAAAAGAATACGGTGAATTTTAGATATTAAGAGGAAATGACTTTATGAGTTTTTCCACACAATTCTTGCAGCGCCTCCAACAACAGCAAGTAAGGCTACCAGCCAGAAAACTGACTTAGTAGGCGCCTCTTCCTCTTGTGGCACATCAGCTGGCTCCCGGCTCAATGTTCTGGTCTCAGACTCTCCAAGTGAGGCAATCCCCCTGCCTGAATCATCTTTGTCGATACTTGTCGTCATGAGGCTTTTCTCTAAAAAACTTTTATTCACAAATTGATTGTTCTCCCACCATTGCAGCGGGACATTTTTGATTCCCATAACGAGTTTATAAAACTGTGATAAAGGAATTTCTCCTCCATCTTTGTGACGACGAATTACTGAAGAGATCAATGATTTTTTTCCACCAATAAATTCAATTCGATATTTTCCTAACCCATCTTCGTGTAACCAATACTTCCCATTTTTCTTATCAAGGAATACGACGATTTCTTCACTTGCATCAAAGTTCAAGCCTCTTTCTGACTCCACTTTGTAATCACTCTTTGTTACAGGGAAGTAAACTTTTACAAAAGTATCTTGAATATCAGTTGGTTTAACTCCAGTGGCTTCAAAAACTTTTAAATAAATATAAGATCTCGAATCACCGTATTCAATATCAAGAACCTTTCCCCTGACGATCGCTTGAGAATCTCTAACTAAAGCTGATAGAACTTTGGATTGACTGACCTGATCGAGGGCAAAAAGACATGAAATCGAAAAAACCAAGGAAAATAGTAAAGCTTTCATCACCCCTCCAACATTCCTATCGGAGGTATTTCAGAGAACTTGAAACCCTACAGCTTTAGTCAGCTAATAAAACTAGAATTTATCTTACCTTTCGACTTAAATTCCACTTCCCAATCACAAAATGCTTTAAACTTTGGGTTGTGATCGATGAGGATAATCGTCTTTCCAACTGAAACAAGCTCATTCAAAAACTCGAGAATCGCAAAAAGCTCTCTTTCAGATAACCCAAATGATAAGTTTTCAATCAAAATAAGTTGGTCTTTCGAATCAATTAGTAGCTTAGAAAGCAAATAAATCCTTTGCTTTTCTCCCCCTGAAAGATTGGTCATATTCCGACTTAAAGAAAGATAATCTAGTTTTAACTTTTTTAAATACGAGAGAATTCTACGGTATTTCGGTGTTAGAGAAATACTTTCAAAAACTTTAGAAATAGGTAATTCGTAAGCTTCTGAAACGGTCATTATCCCATCAGATATATTAGCGTACTCTTCTTTTAATTTTTTTCCCTTACATTCCTCACAAGGTAAAATCACATCTTCAAGATATTGCATTTCAATAATTTCTTCACCTCGACCATCACATCGTGAACACCGGCCCAGTTCAGAGTTGGGAGAAAAGTGACCCTCGCTTAAATCTAAAGCTTTCGATGTAGGTTGGTTAAGATAATGCCGGCGAAGAGGTTTCGCGAGATCAGTAAAGCTTCCAACAGTACTTCGACTTGTATATCTGTTCAAGTTAGCATCAACAATCAAAACCGATTCAAGCTTATTCGGAGGAAATTTTAAGCTTTTTAAATCCCCCACTTTATCAAGGATGTATTCTCCCTTCATTTGGTAATTGAGTTCATTCAACACCGTATTAAAAACAGACGACTTACCACTACCTGTTTCACCATGAACCCAAATCATAGACTTAAGAGGAAAACTGAAAGAGTCATAACTTTTACCATAAATTGAAGTCTTTCCGATTTCTACATTCGGTTTTAACTTTTTCGCCTCTTTCTTATATTTTATTGTTGTCTTCTTTTCCTGATAAGGGCCTTCCTTAACAATTTGCCCACCTTCAGAACCTGCCAATGGTCCCATCCAAACGACTTTATCAGAAAGTTTTGCGAGCTCAGGAGAATGGTCAACCAAGACAATTGTATTGCCTTGAGATTTAATCCTCTCTAATCCCTTAAAAAGATTCTTTTGTTGTTTTATATTCTCCCGCTGAAATTGTTTTTGTCTTTCTATTAAGTTGAAGATGGCCAAGGCCAATTTCAATCGCAGTTTTTAATGTCCTTTCAATTTTTTCTAAAACAAATTTTATGCTTTTGTTCTGAGGTTCAATTTTATTAATAACATTATTAAGCTCTTCAACCGTGAGTTGGCTTAGTTCTGCTAAGTTCGGTGTCTCTGGATCAAGATAAAACCTTTTCACTAATGGAGTCAGTCGACTTCCCTCACAGGTTTCACAAAGTCTTTCGGTTTGTAGTCTTCTCAGGAGAATTCTAATTCCTGGTTTATACTTTTTCCTTTCAAGAAAATCCAAAATTTTGTTAAAACCTCCCCACTGACCACTTCCTTCATAAAACAACGTCTCAAAATTTTTATCTAGTTTTTCTATAGGCTTGTTTAAGCTAATCTTTTTTGCCTTACAGGCGGCATTAAACTTTGGAGAATATTTCGTAAATTTCTTATGTTTGAAAATTTTTATCCCACCATCATTAATTGAAAGATTTTTATCAATGATTTTTTCAGGGTCAACCACTAAGTTAGCCCCAAACCCATTACAGTTATCACAAGCTCCAAGTGCATTATGTGGAGAAAAAAGATTTTCTGACTTCGTCACTTTTGAAGGGCTAAAACACGTCGGACATTGTTTCGTTTGCGTTGGGTTCCATTCAACCAACTCACCTTTTTGATAAACGTAGATAGTGGAAACTCTTCCATCAATCCCCGACAAAACTTCATCGAGTTTAGAAAAATTTCCTTTTCTACAACGACTGATTTCCCAATACTCTTGATCTTTATCAAAAGGAACCATCTCTCCAGATTCTTCATTATAAACTCGAGAAGGTAGAATTTGATTTGAAAAAATTTTTAGGTAAGTCACTTTATGAAGAAGAAAGTGAACTATCCCCTCGTCATCATGTTCAATTTGCTCTGTAAATTGTTTTGAATAACTAAGCGTCTCTAGAGGAATTTTGTGTCGTTCACAATACTCTTCACTCATGTAATACCATAAGTTCTGAAGTAAATGAGTAAGGCCGATGCTATCAAGAACATTCGTTCTTGAACCCTTAACCGGATTAATTTGAGGGAGGCCAAAAACCGGAAGAACAGGAGCGAGGTAATCCACTTCAACCGCAGGCGGTTTTTCACTAAAAAAGCGGAGATCGTTTGGAAAACAATTCATAAGTCTTCGTTTCGATTCTGCGAGTAATGTATGAAAAGCGAGTGATGACTTTCCTGAACCAGAAGGACCAATGAAACAGGTAATTTGCTTTAGTGGAATATCGACATCAACGTTTTTGAGATTGTTAACTCGAGCGCCTCGAATCGATATATGAGTGATCTCTTTTGTCATTGCTTAATACTATAGCAAAAAAAAAGGAGGGGTAATCCCCTCCTCTTCTCTGTATAAACAAAAATAAATAAGTTCTATCTTTTCGAGAATTGGTAAGACTTTCTTGCACCAGAAAGACCGTATTTCTTTCTCTCAACTTTTCTTGCGTCTCGAGTAAGGAATCCAGCTTTCTTAAGATCACCTCTAGTACCTTCATTAAGGCTTAGAAGAGCTCTTGCGATCCCAAGTCTGATGGCACCAGCTTGACCCGTAAATCCACCACCAACAACATTGATGTTGAAATCGTATTGATCAGATACTGATAAAAGCTTTAGTGGTTGGTTAACAACATACCGACTAGTTGCTTTTGGGAAGTAGTCTGAAATTTCTCTTTTGTTAATTGTGATTTTACCTGACCCTTGTTTAACATAAACTCTAGCGATAGAAGATTTTCTTCTTCCAACAGCGTGAGTAAGGTAAGTAGTTTTTGCTTTCTTTTCTGCTGCCATAACTTAAGTAACCCTTTAGTTCTTCGGTGTATAAGCTTCAGGGTTTTGAGCTTCGTGACCGTGAGCTTCACCCTTGAATACTTTGAATTTCTTTAATTGTTTTCTTCCTAAAGCACCTTTAGGAAGCATTCTCTCAACAGCTTTCATCATAATAAGCTCTGGATGTCTTTCTAATTGTTCTTTAGCTGTTCTTGTTTTTAACCCACCGATAAAACCAGTGTGCCAATTGTATGTTTTGTTTTCTAATTTGTTTCCTGTAAAACGAACTTTTTCACAGTTAGTTAGAATAACAAAATCACCTGTATCAATATTAGGTGTGTATTGAGCTTTTAATTTTCCACGAAGTAAGTCTGCAATTTCAGTTGCTAAACGACCAACAACTTTATCTGTTCCATCGATGACATACCACTTTTTTTGAGCAGCAGCTTGATCTTGGGTAAGTCCCGAAGTTCTTTGCGTATACATAGTTTTCCCTCAACGTTTTAACTTGAAATAGTGGTTCTTTATAGAAAAAGTGCTGAACGAAGTCAATACCTTGACGGCCTGACGCAGGCCTTAAAATACAGAGAAATTTTCAAAAGAATCCAATCGAGACGTGAATTCTTCCCGGACTCTCTTTAGTACCATCAGAGAAACGCCTCCGGCTTAGCTTAATACCATAATCGAAGTCTAGGGTCCCGACAGGTGTGACATATTTAAAGCTTAATCCGACTGATGAGCGGACATCAAAAGGTCTATAAGTGTCTACCTGAACACTTCCGGCATCATAAAAGACGCCAAGCATCATAGAGTCATCTATTATATAGCGGGGCTCAATTTTGTAATTCGACATAAAGGCACGATTGGTAATATCGATATCAGCAATATCTAAATTACTCCCATCATCGACGATATTAATTTCATCTTCTGCAAAGCCTCTTACGATATCAACCCCTGTAAGCCTAAAAACTTTAATAGCGGGAATTCGAGTTCCCCCTCTATTTGTCTGAACTCCTACAGCAATTGAAGATGCAAGATAAAAGTTTTCAGAAAAAGGAATATAAAAACGATTCCTAAAAACTTTTTTATCAAAATCAATCGTCAGGTCATCTTCACTTTGAGAGAGAAGTCCCGGTTGAGCGATCTCCCAACTTAATTGAAAAAGAGTCCCCTTTTTAGGCACAGTCGGATTTTCTTTATCTAAAAAATTTAAAGTTAAACTTGGAGTAATACTCCCAATTCTAAAAGTATCGTTATCTTCTGGATTAACAATAGGATCGGCTCCATACTGCTCGATATTTTCGAGTTGATGAGTAAGACTAAAAGAATGTCTCCAGTCCCAACCATCTATTAATTTTTTGAAGGAAAACTCTTTCCTAAATGTATTTGAAAATCTCTCAATCTCAGCATCAAAACTATAAAATCTCATTCTCGACATACTGATTGTCGCAAAGTAGTCCCAGTAAGTTTTAAAGAAATCCGGATAAATATAATTTAATCTTGCCAGGTACTCATAAAGTTTTTCGCTTGTTCTATCTTGATCAATCTCACTCAAGCTTAATCTGTAGTTCACTTGTGTTGTAAGTGAAAGTGTTTGGTTTCGACCGAGTAAGTTCGATCTCGAAATACGACTCCAAACCTTTAAGCCTAAATCTGATCGAAACCCTGGCGCTAGTTCAAAAACTCCGTACTCTTTCTCTTCTACATTAACAACGATATCAACTTCTTCATTGGCTCCTCTCAAAAAAGTTACATTATAGTTTTTGAAGATTCCAAGTGAAGCAATATCTGAATAGATGTCCTTTACAAGAGATGGGGTCAGATGGCTTTCGTAAAGATAATTAAGCTGTCTTCTAACAACAGACTTTTTAGTCTTCTCAACTCCAAAAATGAGAAGGTTTCGAACACGGGATTTTTTTCCTTTTGAAAGGTTAATATTAATTCTAACTTCTCTGTTTCCATTAAAATAACGAACAACTTCTTTATCATCTTCATTATTAATTTCAGCAAAAAAGTATCCTTCACTTTTGACTTCAGAAAGAAAACTTGAAAGTGTCTGACCGAATGAAAGTGGGTTGAACGGGTCCCCCAGCTTTAATCCACTAAGCCTTTCTACTTTTTTCCCCGAAACTCTTATTTCACGAACAATTGAACGACTCCCTTCATTTATCACAAAAAGCACTGAACGAGTTTGAGGAGAAAGGGTTTTTACGTAATACTTAATTGAAGCATCTACGAAACCAGCAGACATATATTTGTTTTTTAAAAGTTGAGTAAAGAGATTATAATAATCTTCATCAATATATTTTGCACTAGCAAGATCACTTGAGTTTTTATAAAAGAAATCAATAAGTTCCTCTTCAAGGTAAAACCCAGCCCCTTTAAAAGCTACTTCTGAAACCCTTAGGCGTTTTGATTTGCCTATGACGACAGTTGCACGGTTATACTCCTCTCCATTCTCTCGAACTTGCAAGTTGTTAATTGCAACTAAGGGCCTAAAAAATCCTTTCTTTACATAAATCTCTTCGACAACTCGCTTTAAATCACTTTCCGAAAAACTTCTCTGAGTTGTTTGGAAATATTCTCTGAGCTGATAGTAAATATCTTCTTTGGTATAAAAACTATTTTGGTCTTTGAGTGTTAAAACAACCCTTTGAGTATTCCCACAACTAATAACGACATCGACATTTCTTCCAAACTTCTCTGCCTTATATTGGACATTCGTAAGATAATAACCTTGTCCCATAAGATCCGTTTCTAAAGACTTCATCTCCTGAATTATATTTTCTTTATTGAAGAGCTTTCCTTTAAAATCATGAAAGTAATTATCCATAAGGTTTTTTATATAACCACCTTTACAGGTGTGAGTAATATTTCTAACTTTTTCAGGAAGCCCCGCTTTGACAGTAAAGTATAGTTCAACCTCTTGAGGCCCAAATTCTACAATTTCTTTAGTGATTTTTGCGTCCGGAAATCCTTGTAGGCGTAATTTTCGAAGCATTCTTTTTTCATCTTCCTCCAACCTATACCAATCTAAGTACTCGCCTTCGTTAATTTCAAGAGTTGATGAAAGTGAAAGTTCACTGATTTCATCTTCCTCAACATTAAAAAATATTTCTTTAATTGTTTTGCTTGTCTTGAGAATGATATTTAAACTTGCACCTTTCGGAGATTCGATGAGTTCATATTGAAACTTTGAATAACCAATTTTAGAATAAAATATTTTAAGAAGTTTAAAGAACTCTTCTCTATTTGAATAATCTCGACGAAGAATCGTCATATTTTTTTTAAAGAAGTCACAGGTCGTACTTGGTGTACAGTTAATAGAAACATCTCTCACGAGGTATGAGAAACAATTTACAGAATAGAATAATAATAAAATTATTATAATTCTCATCATTTAAAGGTCCACCTAAACTTCACATCTGCCCCAACGGAGGTATCTTGACCTCCTTCTTCTCCATCTCTATCAGTCGTTAGTTCATAGACTCCTTGAAGGCTTACATTTTTATTGATGTTATAATTAACGTTCATTTTTTGCTGTTGACCTATGCTTCCCGAGATCGCACTTGATACAGAAAGATCAACGTTATCAGTAATCTTTTTATTCAATTCAAGTTTGGTTGCAGATCTAACAGACCCACCTTGACCACCTGATTGAGTTCTCCCTTGTAGAAAACTTTGTTCGTCTTGTTGAAAAACAGTACCTACGTTCAGTGTCACACCTAGATTATCCTTAAGAGTTTCATTGATCTTAAGCCTATTAAAAAGGAAACTTCCGACTCCGGCAGAAGAGATACTTTCTCTATCAGACTGACTCAGTCTTTCTGAATATTGCTCTACATATCCAAAGGCCATCAATGAAAGAATGCTCTGTCTATTTAGGTAAGGGTCAGAAGAAAAGTCGATACTCAAGTTTTTAGCAGGTCCATAAGCTTGAACTGTAATTTTATAGTCATTGGTTTTCATATTAGATGAAAAATCAATTAGTGGATTCGTATAGTCTTCACTTCCAGAGAAGTTAATCATAAGTTTTTCAACAAAAAGTTCGTTATCTTTGATTACTACTTTGTTTTCTTTGTCTAAATTCGTAAAAACTTTTCCAAATAATAAGGGCTGCTCATTAGATCCTGTAATATTTAAGCCCCCAAGCATTTTAAAATCCACTAGTGAATTTCGAAACCAAATCTCTTTTTCAATTGTCGTATTGAGATTGAGACTTAAAAGACCAGAACTTAGCTCTTCCCTAGATCGAGGTGTATAACGATTGGTATTATTAAGTGATAAAGATGAATCATCATTAATAAACTTTTCAAACTCATCAAAAACTTCACCTCCAATTACTCTGATTTCTCCTGATAAAGCATAAGGAAAGTCAGAACCCAATAGATTTCCCGTTCCATTTACAACAAAATAACTTCTTTCGTTAATACTTATAACTGCATCATCAAGTTGATATTTAATATTAAAATCTGGATCAAAACCAAGATCATCGATTGTTCCATTCATCTTCAAGTCTCCATTTCCTAATTTCGATTGAAGATATTTAAGATTAAGCTTTCCTTCATTTAATACAATTTCAAAAAATGTATTATCAAGACTTGTAAACCAACCAACCCGACTGATTGAAACATCATTTCCTTTAAACTTAAAATTAAAGTCGTCTTTTGAGTCTCTACTTTTCTTTTCTAAACTACCAAGAAACTCGACGCCTCCCTTTAGATTAAAAAGGGAGCCTAAGACACGATTAATTTTATCGAGAATAAAGCGTGAACGAAAATCGATCTTGTAGCGACTTCTCAATGAACCAGTACCTGTACTTATAAATTCCTCGTTGTCGCTACCTACAACATTAAATATCCATTTTTTAATTTCTCCATTTTCTATTTGAACAGCATTCACACCTTTAGAGCTAATATCAATTTCTGGATGTTCGAAACTAAATAATTGAATACCTCCAACTAGGTTTAAAGTATTCCATCTCGCTACGTTAAAACTTCCCTTCACGTTTCCAACTAGTCGTCCCCTGAGAAAGTTATCATCTACATCGTAAGATGAAACAAGATTAAGTACATAGCTCCAATGAGGAATATCTACACTGAGATTAAAATCTGCATTTTGAAGATTTCCTGCTCGGTCGATATCTATCGTCGAGTTAAACTTAAATACATCTTCTAAAAAACTGGCATTAACCATTAAGTTTTTTTCATTTTTATTAAGAATAAATCTTGAGTCTTTAACAGGTTGTCCAGACATGACTGAGTCGAAAAACAAAGTATCAATATTCATTCTGTTCGTTGTCTTGTCACTAACTCCATCTACTTTTAATTTAATCTTTGAGCTGTACCCTAATCCGTGAGAGAGATAATAATTAAGATCTTTTGTATTAAGTTGTTCTGATTCAAAACCATAAGTTGCAACTTTATTATTCAGATCATAACTATAGGAGCCTTCGACTCGACCGTTACCAATGTCGAACTCAACATTACGAAGATCGAGTTTCATATCCTTAAATCTCATATTTGCTCTATAAGAATTGATTCTCTCCTTGAAAAGAGTTAAATCATCCGAAAGGTATGTTCCAGTGACTTCAAGACTTTCAAGGTCAAAGCCACCTAGGAAGTGATACTCCCCAGATAAAATACCACTAATATATGTCCAGTAAATTGGGTCTACACCAGCAAGTGCTGGCCCATGACTTTTTCTGAACCCTTCGATATTAAACTCTTTAAATCTAGTTCGAACATCTGCTTTTTTATTTTTAAAATCTAAACTACCTTTCATGGAATAATTACCAGTTCCGATCTCGCCTTCAACTTTCTCCATCTTTAAAAAAGCATTCTTTAAATCTAAATCGAGCTTGCTTTCTACTCGACCCATATAAAAATTAGCCAACTCAGTTTTCTCGGTATCAAGATCAAACCTTATAGAAAGATCATTAAGACTTCCCGATGTTTGGACTTTCATTTTTCCGTAACCTTTTATATCAAGGTCACCAAGGTGAATGAGGTTATCAAAGTTTATATAGAAATCGTTACTCGCTATATCTACGTTGTTTTCAGACATGGTCCCTTGTACTGTTATCTGTTTGTCTGAAATTTTGCCGTCAGTTTTCAACGTTAGAACTTTTTCATTTAAATCGAAGGTGTATTGAGATTTATCGAAAACAACTTTTCCTAGTCGAAATATTTCTTTTTCTTCATTACGGATACCAATTTCGTTCATTTCCAAAGAAGTATCGTGTTCAACATTTACTACTTTTTTATTAATTAAAAGTGAAATTTCTCCACTCGCTTTACCTGTTATTGTTTTTGAAACGGGGGGTACGGCAACGATTGCACGATCAAGGGGGACATTCTTTAGTGCAATTTTAATTGGGTCGTTCAGTAAAACTTTTTTCTTAAAATCATACATCAAAGCTTTCTTCTTGAGCTGAACTTCTCCAGAGTCTAGTTCGAATCTAAGCTTGTTAAGCATAATTTTTTTCCCATCAAAGCTTAAGTTTCCAACACCTTTATCCATTTCCAAAAACTTACTCCTAAAGTCTTTGAACACAATAACGGTATTAACTCTTTCAACTTTTCTTCTCCCAATTGATTCACCTTGAAATTTAACTACCCCTTTTAACCCTAATTCTTTTACTAATCCCGCTTGAGAAATTTCATTCGGAACAACTTCTCCAGAGAAGTTAACAAGAAAACTTCTTCGGTTTTTATCAAAAGGTTTTTTGATGGCACCGCGAAGGTTTAGGATACTTGAACCTTTCGTAATCTTAACAAAATCTAGGTCATAGCTATTTTTATCAAGAACACCTTTAAGCTTCACGCTTGATAATCCCTTTAGATCTTCCAAGTCAACTTGAAAATCCTCGATATCAAGTTCTGTAAATATCTTCTCTCTATAGGTTTCAATAGAAGAACTTTGAAAAAACAGGGTTGCTTGATCGCTGTATTTAAAATACATTTTTTCTAACTCAAACCTTGATACTATAATCTCTCCGAGATCAAACCCCTTCATGTTATTTAGAACAAAGTTATTGATTTCTTTTTTAATTTGTTTTCTTTGTTGTTTTTTACGCTCAAGCTCAGTTTCTGCTTTGTCCTCTGAGATTTTATTTTCTAATGGTTCAATTAGGGTGAAGCCATTGTAAAGTTTGACATGAGATAAAGAAAACTTATCTCGATAAGAAGAGAACACATTAATCCCAATTTGAAGTTCTTGGGCTTGAACGACCAGGTTTTTAAAGCCGAATTGATTATTAAGATTTAGGCTTATATCCTCAACAATAATTCTTGGTGGAAAATTTCCAACTCTAATTTTTTCAAACTTAATTGCATCTCTATATTCTGCCGGTATCGAGTCATTTACGAGCTTTGTAGCCACACCTGCAAAGAAAGGACTTGAAATAAACTGCCAAAGAACATAATAAAAAAACAAAAATACAAATAGAATCGTCAAAACAATAAAATTGAAGCGTTTAATTTTCACTCTCCGCTCCCCTGACAAGTATTTCAGCTCTAAGTCTTGCAACTAGGCTTAAAAATTCTTTATCTGAGACAACGAGTGAGTCCACATCATCATCTTGAATTGATCTAAGGGCAGCTATCGCCCCTTGTGTTCTGTATGTTATATAAGCTTTTAGATAATAAAAGTTTGTATCCTTTTCCTTCTTTTCATAAAATTTTTGTAGCTCTTTCAAGGCTTCATCGTATTGAGCCTCTGAAATATAAAACTCTACAATATTAATATTCGTAAGGGTTCTTGAGGGAACTAGATATGAAAAGAGCTTCTCTTGAGTCGCTTGGGTTATGTATCTTGTTTTCTTCTCTAACTCTTTGCTTATTGGAATTTCGATACTATCAACAAGAACATCTACGCGAATGTCTCGATCAACCTTGCTCTTTTTCAAATTATGATAAAAGTTATCGACATGATTCTTACTCTTAGCATCCGGGAAAGCTGCATGATAAGATTGCTCCAGCTTTGGCTCGCTAAGCAGATGAAAATATTTATTTAATGTTCTAAGAACTTTGGGGTTTTTTGAAGCAATTAAAACTAGCTCAATTATCTTTTGTACTTTTCTCGTTAAGGGAATTGGAAGTGAGTAATTATAGGAAGTTATAACTTCTTTTAGTACTTCTACTTCAAGCTTAAGACTATTGATTTCATAAATCTTTGAGTTATGAGGTTTCAATAAATTCGAGATGTTATCCCAAAAATCTTCACTAACAGAACGGGGATCATTTAATGAATAGTGGTACATTTCATCAAACGATTCTTCTAACTCTTCGAAATTATATTCTTGAAGTGCTTTTTCGAACTTAACTTGATTCCAAAGAAATGAAATCTTTTTTGATTTAACAGGTTCAATGTCAAAATTTTCAAATGAAGAATAGTTTTTAAACTTCATTGCGAAGTTTTTATATTCCACCAAACATTGAAAACTTTTTTCAATGTTTCTGTTTTCCCTATGGTGTGAAAAGTCCTCAATCAACTTGAGTATTTTCATCTCTCTCTCCTGCGTATCTTATTGTAATTATACTGATTTATGCGAAATTTATTTCGCATTGAGAAAAAGTTCCAAGGGTAATTTTGTTTAGAAAAAACTTTTGAATCTACTTCTTAAGAAGTTCTTTAATCAGGTTCGTTGAAAAGTTATTTGTTTTGAATTCTTCACTATCAAGAATTCTTAAATGAAGGTCTATATTCGTTTTTATTCCGCCAACAATAGTCTCTTTTAATGCCCTTTTCATTCTAGTAATGCATTTATTTCGATCTGGGGCAGAAACAATGACTTTTGAAATCATCGAATCATAGAAAGGAGGTACTTGATAACCAGAGTAGATGAAATCATCAACCCTGACACCCATTCCTCCTGGCCGATGATAATGATCAATTTTACCAGGTGATGGCGCAAAAGTGTTGGGGTCCTCAGCATTGATCCGGCATTCAATTACATGATTATTAAACTCAATATCATCCTGCGATATCTCTAGTTTTTGTCCGGTAGCAACTTTTATTTGTTCACCAATTAAGTCTATCTTGCATCTTTCTTCAGTTACTGGGTGTTCAACTTGAATCCTTGTATTCATTTCCATGAAATAATATTTTTTATCTTTCATGTCATAGATGAACTCAACGGTTCCAACAGAATCATATTTTACGGCTTGGCAAAGCTTGATTGCGTCAGCACAAATATTTGCTCTTTCTGAATCAGTAAGAGCGAGAGATGGTGATTCTTCAATAACCTTTTGATAATTTCTTTGAACACTACAATCTCTTTCTCCAAGATGAAGAATTTTTCCATGTTTGTCTGCAAGAATTTGAACTTCGATATGACGAGGAGTTTCTATATATTTCTCGATAAATAAAGTCTTGTCACCAAAGGCTGCTTCCGCTTCTCTCTCAAGTTTCTTAACAATTGCTTGTAGCTCAGAAAGTTTATGCACTATCTGCATACCCTTCCCACCACCTCCGGCTGAAGCTTTAACTAAAACTGGGAATCCAAGTTCTTGAACTTTTGATTCTAGGCTAGCTCCATATTCTTTCACCTCAATCGCTTCTAGAATTGGAACATTTGCATTCTTGGCTATTTTTTTTGAACGAATCTTGTCGCCCATCATATCAAGAGCTTCAATATGAGGTCCGATAAAACTCACTCCATATTTTTTACACATTTCTGCAAGCTCAGTACTTTCAGAGAGAAACCCATAACCTGGGTGAATGGCATCAGCTCCTGTTATTTCAACCGCTGACATGATCGCTTGAATATTTAGATAACTTTGTGGTGAAGGAGGAGGACCAATGCAGACCGACTCATCGGCCATTTTTACATGAAGAGAGTTTTCATCTGCTGTTGAATGAATACTAACAGAGTCAATACCCAACTCACGACAACTCCTCATTACCCTGATGGCAATTTCTCCACGATTAGCAATAAGAACTTTTTTAAACATCTTAGTCTTTTGAAATTTTAAACAATGGTTGTGCGAACTCTACAAAGCTTTCATTATCAACACAAATCTCAACAAGTGTCCCTGATGCATCAGCTTCAATTTCATTCATAATCTTCATCGCTTCTAAAATACAAAGAGTTTGCCCTTTAGAAACTTTATCTCCGACATTCACATAAGCCGGTTCGCCCGGACCAGAAGATGAGTAGAATGTTCCAACGAAAGGGGCTTTCACAACATGGTGATTGTCATTAGAAGCCTTTTCAGAAGACTTTGTCGGTTGCGAAGACGCTTGAACAGAGACTCTCGGAATATCAGCAATTGCAGCTTCAAAAGAAACTGAAAGTTTTGTTCCTTCGTGCTCATAGCTAAGTTTTGTAACCTCTCCCTCTTTCGCGACTTCAATAAATTTTTTTATCTTTTTTAAGTCCATTACTCTTTGCCTCGCTCGACATAATCCCCTGTTCGAGTGTCAATTTTTAGGAGCTCTCCTTCTTCGATAAAAAGAGGAACGTTAACTTGTAACCCCGTTTCCATAATGGCTTTTTTTGAGCCACCACTCGCAGTATCTCCCTTTAGACCAGGATCTGTTTCTGCCACTCTCAATACTACAAAATTTGGAAGCTCAAGAGAAATAGGTCTTTCATTGTAAAAAAGAACATCTACTTTCATGCCTTCTTGAAGAAAATTTTTAGCATCTCCAACTACATCATGGTTAAGATTAATGGACTCAAAAGTTTTTTGATCCATAAAGTTATAGCCTTCTGAATCACCGTAGGTGTACTCCATTTCTCTTTCATCAAGATCGGGTTTATCAAATGAATCAACTCCTGATTTATAAGTTTTTTCGAGGAGTTGACCTGTTTCTAAGTTTTTTAATTTAGTTCTAACAAACGCTGAACCTTTTCCTGGATTTGTGTGTTGAAAATCAACAATCACATAAGGTTTCCCATCAATCTCAAGCTTGAGATTTTTTCTAAAGTCACTTGTTTTATACATGCTCTCTCCTAACGTGAAAGCTCAGTGAGGATATACCAAGCTGCAGCATAATAGGCGTTTTCACCAAGTCCCTCCATTATGAAATCTGCCGCTTCAGCCGTCAATAAAGAGTGTCGCTTCTTTTCTCGGGCATAAATATTAGTTAAATGAACCTCTCCAACAGGCTTTTGGACGGGTTTTAAAGCGTCCCTTATTGCTAGGCTCGTGTGGGTAAAGGCCCCTGGATTAATGATTAAAGCGTCAAAATCATTGCCTTGGTGGAAGTCTTGAATTTTATCAATGATCTCCGACTCAAAGTTAGATTGAAACCACTCTATTTTTACTTTATGGTTTTTCAGTTTTTCTTCTGTCATTTCTTGAATTTTTGAAAGACTCAAATCCCCATAAATTGAGTTTTCTCTATTACCTAGAAGGTTTAGATTGGGACCATTAATAATCAGAATATTCAAACTAAGCTCGCGTATAAATCTCGGCCCTTGCCCTTATTTTAGCAAGGAATTCCAAGTACTTTTTTTCAAGTCTTTTATAGTAGCTTTCAGGGGAATCGCCAAGTTTTGAGACAACTTGCTCGAGTTTCTTTCGTGATTTTTCATCCTCTGGATTTGATTCAAGAATCTTATCCAATAACTCTCTGGCTTTTTCAAAGTGCTTTTGAGCAATATAGATATCAACTAAAGTATGAGTTACAAAAGGTTCTTCACTAGAAATGATAGAGTCAATTTCATCATCAACTGAAGTTTCTTTCTCGACAGGCTTTGGCTTTGTTTTTTTAGACGGAGTAAGATTATCTTTACTCATTGACCACTGATCAAAAACATCCTCTTCTGTCTCTTCTTTTTCTTCCTCTGTATCTTTTTCATTTAAGGAAAGGTCAATCGCGACCCAGTCTTCTTCATCTGTTTTTTGAGCTTCAATTTTCGAAGGATCTGTTCTTTTGATCTCATATTTCGATCGTATTTCCTCTGATTCTTCGAGTGTTTTAACTTTTTCAGCTACAACTTCATCATAAGGATTGATAAAGAGAACATTTTTATAAGCATTTAGGGCTTCATCTTGAAGACTAAGTTTTTCACAAACTTCTCCAAAAAGGTGGTGGAGTTTTAAGTTATCTGGATTCTTACCGGACATTGGCTTCAAGACATCATAAGCCTTATTAAATTCCTGTAAATCAAAATAGCAATTGGCTAGAACAAGATAAGCAAGTTGATAATCGGGATGGAAACGAATGCCTTCTTTGAGTGTTTGCAATGCTTCATCTAGCATTCCAATCTTTCGATAAGCTTCTGCAAGAGGTGCAAAGACCCGGCTTCGTCTATTCTTCTGGTATTGATTTAAATACCTTGAAAGTAGATTGTTAACATTTTCGCTCATTGAGCCTCTATTCTACGCTCGCTTGAACTCTTTCATCAGACTTTAAAATTCTTGGTGTAATAAACACCACAAGTTCACGTCGAGTTTCTTCTGTACGGTAACCGCTCTTAAATAGCCAGCCCAATAAAGGTATTTTTCTCAGCCAAGGAATTCCAGTCTCAGTCTCTGCTGCTCTTGTTTTATATAAACCACCAATAACAACGGTCGATCCGTTATCAACAAGGACATTTGTCGTAAGATCATTCGCAAGAGTACTTACCCCTTGATCTCCATCTTCTCCTGGTAGGAAGTCGTCTTTCTTAACCTTAATCTTTAAGCCAATTGAACCATCATTACTGATCTGTGGTGTTACATCCAGAGAAAGGTTTGCATCAAAGGTTTGAAAGTTAGGAGTCGAAATACCAGCAGCGTCTGTAATAAATCCAAGTTGTTCAACTCTCGACTCTTTGGTCGTTATTGTTGCTGCCTGGTTATTTTGAGTCACAACTCTTGGTGAAGAAACAATTTTTAATTTATCTTCAGTTTCTTGTAAGTTTAATAAGAAGTTAATATTAAATTTATCATCAAAAACGGCGGTGTTACCTGTAAAAATACCTTTAGCAGAATTTAGACCAAAACT
>JAUHYH010000096.1 GCA_030426585.1 Bacteriovoracia bacterium | reverse complement strand
AAGTCATCGCCAACCGTGCCATTGAAATTCTGGGCGGAGAAATCGGCAGTAAAAATCCCGTTCACCCGAATGACCATGTGAATTTCGGTCAAAGTTCTAATGATGTTTTCCCAACAGCTTTAAGAATTGCAGCTTGTGTAGAAGCTACTGAAGTTTTAATTCCAGGTATGGAAAAGCTTAAAAAATCTCTTTTGGCCCAAGGAAAGAAAAATGCTCATATCGTTAAGACAGGAAGAACGCATCTCATGGATGCGATGCCTATTACTTTCGAGCAGGTATTTGGAGGGTATGCCCGACAAGTAGAACTTGGGATTGAACGAGTGAAGTCTGGGCTTCAACGCCTGAATGAACTCCCTCAAGGGGGAACGGCCGTTGGAACAGGAATTAACACCCATCCAGATTTTGGAAAAAAGTTTGCCGCTGAAGTTTCTAGAAAAACGAGTTTTAGTTTTATTGAAGCTGTTGATCATGTAGAAGCTCAAGCGACTCTTGATGCTCCCTGTGAGATGAGTGGACTCTTAAAATCTTATGCGACTGGACTCATGAAAATTGGAAACGATTTTCGATGGATGAACTCAGGACCTAATTCAGCAATTAGTGATATCAAGTTAGCGGCCCTTCAACCCGGTTCTTCGATCATGCCTGGAAAAGTAAATCCCGTTATTGAAGAATCAGTTTGTATGGTTTGTGCTCAGGTGATTGGAAATGATGTTACGGTTTCAATTGGCGCTCAATCGGGTAACTTTGAACTAAACGTTATGTATCCTGTCGTTGCCCATAACCTCATTGAAAGTATTGAACTGCTGGGGAAGGTGAGTGCGAATTTTGCTGAGAAATCGGTTGATCTCCTTGAAGTCAATGAAGTCAATGTTAATGATAAGCTAGGGAAAAACCCCATTCTTGTCACGGCCCTTAACCCTCTGATTGGTTATGACTTGGCTGCTAAAATTGCGAAGACAGCTTATGCTGAGAACCGAGCTTTAATCGATGTTGCGAAGGAGATGTGTGATCTTTCTGAAGATGAACTTAAGAAGGCACTTGATCCAATGAAAATGACAAAAGGTGGCTTCACTGAGTAAGTTTCTTTTCTTTTTTCTCATAGCATCGACTGGTTATTCATTCAGTTTAAAAGACATCGGCTTCAAATTAAGGGCCGGTGTCTATCAAGCCAATCATCCCTTGAAGGCGAAAGACGCTGGAGTCAGTTTAATAGAGCCAAAGCGTGAGGCGATTGGGAAGTTTCCAGTTATTCCTGTGTTTAAATCTCGAATTCGCGGTAAAAATTATTTCACAAAAATTTTCTTTGATTATGAGTTTCCAAATCAGAGTTTGAATATGGGAATCGGTGAGGGCTTTAACCGAACCGAGATTCAAAATAACTTTCTTCAAGCAGGATCCGAAACAACCTTCGTAGGATCAAATCCTAATTGGAGTCTTTCTGCAGACGTAAAAGTGACTTCGATTGCCATTGGTTATCAATGGGGAGTTTTTTATGATTTTAGTTCCAATATTCGCGCGTTAAAAATTGGTGCTGGATTCAATACGGGTTTCATTGACTATAATTACCAACTTTACCTTTGCTCGAGTTACGTCTCGAATGTTGAAACAATCAGTACCTTTAAAATGAGTTCAGGGACTTGTAACGACAAAACCAAAATTGATGAGGTTGGTTTTACGGGAATCGGCTTTGGGCTGGCGATAACATTTACTTTACTTGAGTTTGACTATGGCTCGTGGTTACTCAGTATTCTCGAATATGACATTGGGAGTCTGCGACCGCTATCTGATGAGAGATTCGATAATCGTCCTGGCGAGCCTAAGGTTGATGCAGGAACCGATTACGTTAACTTTGACCTGATAAACTTCTCATTTTTCTTCTAGAGCGATAGAATGGTGCCAGCACCTTTTTCGTGTCGCAGTTGCTAAATATAGCCTTTTCAGTTCAAAATAAGCGAACTTTGGGTTGTTTTAGCAACTGCGACACGAAAAAGGTGCTGGCACTTTTAGGAGACAGAATGCGTTATTTGATCACATCCGCCCTTCCTTATGGAAATGGGCCGCTTCATTTTGGGCATATTGCGGGGGTTTATCTTCCAGCGGATATTTATACTCGTCATCGAAAACTGCAAGGACAGAAAGTGCTTCATATTTCGGGTTCCGATGAGCACGGCGTAGCGATTATGATGAATGCTCAAAAAGCTGGAAAAGGTTATAAAGAGTACGTCGATGGTTGGCATCAAACTCATAAAGCGCTTTTTGATAAATACAATATTAAGTTTGATTTCTTTGGGCAGACTTCAGCGGATTATCACCGAGAAGAAACGATCAAATGGTTTAACAATCTCTATGAAAAAGGGGCCATTGAAAAAGGTGAAGAACAACAACTTCAGTGCCAGGATTGTAAAAATTTTCTGCCTGATCGTTTTGTTGAAGGGACCTGTTATGAATGTGGTTATGAACAGGCCCGTGGAGATGAATGCCCAAATTGTGGAACTTGGATTGATCCTATTAAATTAAAAGACCCTGTTTGTAAGTTCTGTGAAAGTAAAAACATTAAAGTTGTGGATGCTTATCAGTGGTATTTAAAACTTACGAAATATGAAAAAGAGTTTAAGAGTTGGTTAGCAACAAAATCTCACTGGAAAAAAACGGTCCATCCTTATGTTGAATCACTCGTTAAAGAGGGCTTAGTTGACCGGGCCATCACACGAGATCTCGACTGGGGAATTGATGTTCCGCTTGAAGAAGCGAAAGGCAAGAAACTGTATGTCTGGTTTGATGCCCCGATTGGATATGTCAGTAATACCAAGAAGCTTTTAGAAAACTCAGATGAAGACTATATCAAAGACTGGTGGAAAAATGATGAGACTGTTCTCACACATTTCATTGGGAAAGATAATATTATTTTTCACGCTTTGATTTTTCCAATAATGAGTATGGTGAGTGGGGAAGTAAAAACCGTGGATGAGCTTCCTGCTAATCAGTACGTAAATCTTTTTGGAAAACAATTCTCAAAGTCGCAAGGTTGGTATGTTGATGCCGATGAAGCAATTGAGCAGTTTGGAGACGATGCGCTTAGGTTCTATCTCGCAAGCCTTATTCCTGAAATGCAAGATTCAAGCTTCACTTGGAGTGGCTTCGAGGTGAAAATTAATAATGAACTTGCCAATAATATTGGAAATTTTATTAATCGATGCTTGAAATTTTATGTAAAAAATTATGAAGGTGGTGTTACTTCTGAAGGTTTTACCCCTTACCTCGAAAGCGAACTCTTTAAGTCTATTCAACCAAAGATTAAGGAATACCACGAGGCACTTGATAATACTCAATTTAAAAAGGCAATTGAGGCGCTGATGGGAATTGGCTTTGCAGCGAATAGCTACTTCTCTGATCGGGAGCCTTGGGCAAAGATAAAGGAAGATGAAGCTCATGCGAGAGAAACTCTTTATAATGCATCGGCGACAGTATTTTTACTTGGTTGCTATTTCTCAGCCTTCTTACCAACTCTAGCTAAAAATATCCGTTCTCATTTTGAAGATGATTTAAATAATGACGAAGTCCTTCACGCGATTTACCAAGGGAACTTTGAGAAATTTGGTGAATATCTGGCAACGAATCTTTTGAAGATTGTAAAACAACCAGAAGGCTTAGTTCCTAAAGTTGATAAGGCCATCATTAAAAAACTTGAAGAACAATTTCAGGGGTAATAATGGAAAGAAAAGTTCTCTGGGAACCTACTAACAAAAAAGAAACCCAAATGTTTCAATTCCAGGAGCACGTAGCAAAGAATCATGCTCAAAGCTTTTCAAATTATAAAGATTTTCACCGTTGGTCTGTTGAGAATAATGAATATTTCTGGGAAGAAGTTCTCACTTATTATAACCCCGTGAGATCGGGTGCTGATCGTCCAATTTCAAAAGATCAAAGTTTTCTTGAATACCCTTGGTTTCCAGAAGTTAAAATCAATTTTGCAGAAAATCTTTTGGCTAAAGGAGAGGATCATCACGTTGCTCTTAACTTTCGTCATGAGTCGGGCAAAGAAAAGAAAGTCACTTATCTTGAACTAAGAGAGGAAACGAATCGTCTTCAAAGCTATCTCGAATCTCTTCATTTTAAAAAAGGGGATGTTCTTGCTTGTTATATGCCAAACATTCCAGAGACCATAATCTCTATGCTGGGAGCAACTTCACTAGGAGGAGTCTTTACTTCAACGAGTTGTGACTTTGGTATTCAGGGAGTGCTTGATCGTTTTAGCCAATCAGAACCGAAGGTTCTAGTGACAGTTCCAGGCTATGAATACAATGGGAAGTACTTCGATCTTAGAGAGAGAGTTGAAGAGTTAAAAAAGAAAATACCCAGTCTTCAAAAGATTATCTATGTTGATTTCTTGAATAAGCTTTCGGACGATGAAAAAAGTGTTATTCGGAACGACGATTTCCTTTTTTGGGATGACTTTCAATCTTATGGTCATCTTGATTTTGAAAAAGTCTCTTTTGGTGATCCGCTTTATATCATGTACTCTTCAGGAACAACAGGAAAGCCGAAGTGTATTGTTCATGGAGTAGGGGGGACTTTACTCCAACATTGGAAAGAGCTTGCTCTCCATACAGATGTTAAGCCCCAGGAGAAATTATTCTACTTCACAACTTGTGGATGGATGATGTGGAATTGGCTTGTTAGTGGTCTTGCTGTTGGGGCTGAAGTTGTTCTTTATGAAGGATCTCCTGGATACCCAAGCTTGGGTGATCTGATGAAATGGATTGATGAAGAGGGGATTCAAATTTGGGGAACTAGCCCAAAGTTTCTAAGGGCCCTAGAGACGAGTGGTTGGGAGAATAAACTAAAATTTAAAAATCTTCGTGCCATTCTTTCTACCGGAGCACCGTTATTACCAGAACAATTTGATTATATTCAGACAATAAAAGAGAACGTTCAAATTGCGAGTATTTGTGGTGGGACCGATATCATTTCTTGTTTCATGCTCGGCTGTCCGACTCGTAAAGTGTATCGTGGTGAGATCCAATGCTTAGGGCTGGGAATGGACGTTGCTTGTTTTGATTCTCAAGGAAACGTTGTTTTTGATTCCGAAGGTGAACTCGTTTGTCGAAAGCCTTTTATCAGTCAGCCCATCTACTTCTTGAATGACGAAGATAAACAAAAAATTTCAAAGGCTTACTTCAATAAATTTGAAGGGATCTGGCACCACGGTGATTTTATTACGATTACCAGTGATATGACCGTTAAGGTTTATGGTCGTTCTGATGCAACGTTAAATCCCGGTGGAGTTCGAATCGGTACAGGTGAAATCTATCGTCAAACAGAAAAGCTAGAATATATTGAAGATGCACTCTGTGTTGGAAAGTCTACAGATGACGGCGATGTCGATATTGTTCTTTTTGTTAAATTCAGAAACGATGAAACTCAGCTCACGGAAGACTTAATAAAAGAAATAAAAACAATGATTCGCAATCACACAACTCCGAGGCACGTTCCCAAATTTGTTTATAAAGTGAAAGGAATTCCTTACACGAGAAGTGGAAAGAAGATGGAACTTGCGATTACAAGGCTACTTAATGGTCGCCAATTGGATAATGTTGAGGCCATGGCCAATCCTGAATGCCTTGAGGAATACCAACAATATCTATGAAAAAGCTCCTCAATAATGAAGTCTTCTGGTTTTTCTTATTCATGGCAGTCGTGACTTCACTTATGTGGGTTCGAATGTCGAATCACTATGATAAAGTTTTAGAAGGAACTAAATACCAAGTTCATAAGAAGGATTATCGTCCTAGTGGAAAGTAAAAAAAAGGTTGTATTCACCGGTGGTGGGAGTGGCGGGCACTCTGTCGTTGCGATGACTCTGATTGAATATTTTCGATCGCAAGGGCAAACAGATATTTCATATATCGGAAGCCAGACCGGAATTGAGCGTGAGCTTTGTAAAAAACATGATATTCCTTATTATCCTATTACAACGGGAAAGCTGAGAAGATATCTTAGTTTTGAGAATGTACTCGATTTTTTCAAAGTAGGATGGGGAGTCCTTCAATCTTTTTTTCTTTTAATTACTTATCTTAGAAAAACAAATATTGTCTTTTCTACCGGGGGATTTGTTTCCGTTCCTGCTGCGATAGCGGGAAAGGTTTTGGGAAAAAAGATTTATCTTCATGAACAAACCACTCGAGTGGGATTAGCCAATAAAATAGTTGCTAAGCTCGCAGATAAAGTTTTTCTTTCCTTCGAGTCCTCTAAAGAGTTTTTTCCAGAAAAAAAATCTCTTATTGTGGGGTACCCCTTAAGGAAACAGTTTCATAAAAAAGAACTGGAGCATCTTAATTTTCAGTGGATTGATCTTGAAAACCCAGGGAAGCCGATCCTTTTTATTACCGGAGGAGGTAATGGGGCGCTTAAGTTAAACCAACTGGTCGATAAATATAGGGAAGCTTTAACAGAAAAATACATTGTGATTCATCAGACAGGTAAACTTTTTCTTGATGATTATATCAACCACAAAAATGAGAGTTATTTACCTATTGATTTTATCGGAGATGAGTTCCCTGATCTCTTAAAGGCTGCAAGTGTCGTGGTTTGTCGTGCTGGAGCGGGAACCGTGAGTGAGTTAATCGCATTAAAGAAAAATGTCATTTTTATTCCGTTAAAAATTGCTCAAAGGAACGAGCAATTTCATAATGCAGAAGAGGCCCTTAAAGTTCTGAAGGGCACAATTGTCGAAGAAGATAATCTCGAAAACTTTGATCTTGTCTCGGAAATCGATAAACTTTCTGTTCCTTCAACAGAGTCACCTGTGCTCTCACTCGATAGCGAGCGGTTAATCTTCGTTAGCGTTTTTAGTTAACCTTCCAAGTCTTTAGAATTACAGAATTTTATGACAAGTATGAGAGGCAGCGAGTCTTTAAGTTTCTCTAATAAATTCAATGACTTAGCAATTGGACTCTTGCTCTGTCCTTAATAAGCCGATAATAGCTTTATGGGAATAAGAAGGGTGCTCTTGTTCATTATTTTACTGACCTCCTGTATGGCCGCTCATGATAAGCGTGATGGGAATCTTAGTCGTACTCCAAGTGCGAGTTCCATTTGTGATTCAGATAGTCCTATGGATTGTGTGAATGACGAAATGTTTGGTGGATATGGAGCTGATACAGAAAAACAAACAGTTGATATTTCTTTTGTTTTTGTAAACTCAAGTTCAGAACAACTTTCTTTTAATGCGAATAATGATGCAATTAGAATTATTAATTCGCTTAATCAGCAATTTAAATCGGGGAATTACCAACATCTAAAGTTTTCCTTGAAAACAGTAGAGGAAGTGAGTGATGATCTTTACACAAATACAGAGTGTGACAACTTAGAATCAGTGCTTGAGCTTTATGGAAAGCTTGATTCTCTTACCTTTGTTTTAGTTAATGATTTGGCGAGTACCTGTAGAGGTGTTGCAAAGCTTTGGGTGAATCCTGCTTACCGATTCTCCGGACTTCTTTTAGAATATAATCAAAATATTGAATCTTATGCTCATGTTTACGCTCATGAAATTGGACATAACTTAGGGCTTCATCACTCGGCAAGGACCTATGCGGAGAGCGCCCCGGTTTCAGGACTTTATAATTTCAATCAACTGCTTGGGATGGGAGGGGTTCTTTTTAATCGTTGTGCCACTGATTTCCCCTATTTTATAGACCCTCAAGCACAGTCACAAAACTCTTCTGACTCAGGTTATAGTTTTAATTCTTATCAAAATACGATGTACCCCTCCTATGGAGATGGAGTCACTCGTTCCTTTTTTAGCGAAGGTTATCAAGGAAGCTCTTCTAGGGCCTTTGATTGCTGGTATGATGTAGTTAAGCAATCAGGTATTGGTCTTTCCTTCGAATAGTCTTACGTTTTACAGACTTCTTTTCCCAAGGCAAAATTTCTTTATGAGGTTATTTGTCGTTTTCTTTTCTCTTTGTTCTTCACTTCTTTACGCTAATAAGTACTTAGAAGTTAAATCCGTAAAATCAGAAGAGGATGGGAGTTTTTCAACTAGCCGTGAATACTCTTTCGATGTCTACGAAGGAATGCCGGCCTTGTTATCGACCGATAATGTTTCGGTAAAGGTTAAAGTGGTCTCTTTTGATCGAAACTCAATTGTGTGGGAGTTGGCAGCTCAAGAATTACCCATACCTTTTTTTGAAGGAGACCAGGTTCTTTTTCAAAATTATGAACACCTTTTAGTAAGGCAACAACGCTTTTACAGTAAGAAAAATATAAAAAGAATCGTTAAAGAAAGAGAAACGTTAAAAGAGAAGGTTGCTGAAAGAGAGCTTTCTGGTTACAACGTCGATATTCACTTGGGATCACAGCTAAGTTCAACTTATACCTTGGTCTCAGCTGATGATATTGAAAGTACAATGGATTTCGGGATTAACTTCTCTTACTATTTACCCTTATCTCGGGGAGTTTATTTTGCTCCCGGTGTTGGCTTTTCAACGGGAACCCTAAAAACTCAAACCGATTCAAATTCTAAAACAATGACTGAGATTACGGCCGAATTTGTTTTTCAACTTAAAGGTGATGAGAAGAGTGAAACAATCCCTTATGTGGGTATCGGGATGGGAGTAGGAGTGAGTAGTACTAGTTTTTCAACAGTTGAAACAGAAGGTCATACCATTTCAATTCCGAGACTGACTGCAGGTCTGCTAGTTCCCTTAAAAGATTCTGATAAGGGTTTTAGTACAGAGCTCATCTTGGATGGAGTCAGTATTAGAGAAGAAAAAGACGGAGTTAAAAATGAGGCCAATCTTGTGAATTTAAAGTTTGCTGTTGGTTATCAAAGCTTTTTCTAATGCGAATGTTCGTAACTTTTAAGTTCTAAATCAACCTCAACACCTGGGATCTTCGACGTGATTTCATTCTTGTATTGGTGAGTTTTCTTTCTATTTGCAACCTGAACTTCATACCTTCTAATATTTTCATGATGAAACGTCACTTTATGCCCGAGGTTTTCAAGTTGACCAGCAACTGAGTTAGCTTGCCCATTAGGGTATTTTACAAAAAGTTTTCCGGTAATGATGGTTGGTTGCCAAGTCAGTTGATCAACATAAAGGTGTGAATTTCCGGAAGTGTCTGATTTGCTATTGGGAAGATAAACAACATAACCGTGAACTGATTTTACAATATCACCGAGAGATTCATCAAAGCTACCATCATCAGGATGAGTCAAATAATCACTCTCATGAAGAAGGACATCACCGATCTGTAATTGAGTGTCATGAATTCGATAACTTCTTTTTACTTGATCAAAGGTTTCAAAGTTTTCCACCATGGCAGCAACATTTCTTTCTCCTTTTGGAGGAGGGTATTGCTGATTGAATTGAACTTGATCAGAGTGAAGATCTTTTAAGTCTAGTTTTTTTATACTTGCGGGTTTTCGTTCATAAGTTTTATTAATTTCTACTGGCGTCTTTTCACTAACAACGGGATCTTCCGATTCTTGAAAATATCGGAAGATAAAAAGCACTCCGGTAATGATAAGAAATAAGAGGATCCGTTTTTTGATCAATCTATACTCCCTAGCTTATTGAAGCCCCATAACTCAAGCTTAACGCTATTAATGTATATTATATCATAAGAATTATTACAGATTTCAAAGTTCCAAACACCTTTACCGTTGGTACCAAAACCAGCAAATGATTTAAACTTCTG
>JAUHYH010000095.1 GCA_030426585.1 Bacteriovoracia bacterium | reverse complement strand
CTCCTGACGGTATCTTTTCCGTACTTTACGGAACTTCAGAAAGAACCAGATGGGCACAAGAAGATTACTCAGTGGTCACGTTATGCGACAGTTCTTCTTTGTATCTTCCAAGGGTATGGAATTGCGATCATGATGGAGAACCTTAAGAGTCCAACAGGGCTTCCTATTGTTCTTAATCCTGGTTTAGATTTTCGATTTTTAACAATCGTGAGTTTAACTGCAGGAACAATGTTTGTTATGTGGCTTGGGGAACAGATTACTGAAAGAGGGATAGGTAACGGTATCTCTCTTATTATCTTTGCTGGTATTGCTGCAGGGATTCCTGCAGGTCTTCGAGACACCTATAATCTTTATAGAAGTGGAGAAATGAGTGGGTTTAACCTTCTTGTTCTCGGAGCAGTCATGGTCGCTTCTTTTTGGGTTATTGTTTATATCGAGAGAGCTTTAAGAAAGATTACAGTTCAGTATGCTAAGCGAGTTGTGAACAATAGAGTTTACGGTGGTCAAGCAGCTCACCTTCCAGTGAAGGTTAATATTTCGGGAGTTATGCCTCCGATTTTTGCTTCAGCACTTCTTGGGTTTCCAGCGACTGTCGCGAACTTTACTCCAGAGAGCTGGGGGATTGTTAAGAGAATTATCGATACAGTGAACGCGTCTCTTTATCCTGGAAGACTTCTTTATGGTGTTGTTTTCTTTGTTCTTATTGTTTTCTTTGCTTATTTCTATGCAACGATTCAATTCAAGACAAAAGATATTTCAGAAATGCTTCAAAAGAATGGTGGGTATATCCCAGGAATTCGACCAGGAGCTAAAACTGAAGAGTATTTAAACTATGTTGTTTCAAGAGTGACACTTTTTGGTGGTGTTTACGTAGCCCTAGTATGTTTACTTCCATTGATCCTCTTGGATATGGCGAGAGTCCCTTTTTATTTTGGTGGGACTTCACTGCTTATCCTTGTCGGGGTTGCGATTGATACTTTAGCGCAGGTTCAGGGTTACCTGATTTCTGATCGCTATAACAAAATTTATAAAGTCCGTGGAAAATATAGCGGCGCTGCGAGAAGGTTCTAAGGTATGAAGAATCTCATCCTTATTGGGCCTCCGGGATGTGGGAAAGGGACTCAGTCCAATATCCTCAAAGAAAAAGGATACACCCATGTATCAACTGGAGATCTACTAAGAGCTGAGGTTGCCAAAGGTACTGAATTAGGACAAAAGATCAGCAAAGTTATGGAAAGCGGGGAGCTGGTAACGGATGAGTTGGTGACTGAGCTGCTTAAAGCCAACATTGACTTATCGAGTAAACAGTATATATTTGATGGGTTTCCGAGAAACGTCAAACAAGCTGAAATTCTTGATGGGATTTTAGCTGGGGCTGATTATTCTGTGATTTTTTTCAAGGTTGATATTGAAAGCCTTGTGAAAAGAATTACGAATCGTCGAGTTTCTGAGGACGGAACACAGATCTATAATCTGATTTCTAATCCTCCTAAAGAGGATGGAAAATGCGATGTCACAGGTCTTCATCTTATTCAAAGAGATGATGATAAAGAAGAAGTCGTAAGAAAGAGAATGGATGTCTATACTCGTGAAACAGAACCGATGGTTGGTTACTATCGCAATAAAGGTGTTCTTGAAGAGGTTGATGCAGATCAATCGATTGAGAATGTAACAGAGCAAATAAACGAAGTTCTTAATTAAGAGGATAAGGATATGAAAGTTAGAGCATCAGTGAAGAAAATTTGTAAGGACTGCAAAGTTGTAAAAAGAAAAGGCATCCTTCGAGTAATTTGTAAGAAAAACCCAAGACATAAGCAGAAACAGGGCTAGGAGTATAAGATGGCACGAATTCTAGGTGTTGACCTTCCAAGAAATAAAGCAATGAAGATCGCAATCCGTTCTCTTTACGGAGTTGGTCCTAAAATCGGTGAAGAGGTTTTAGAAGCAGCAGGAGTTGATCTCAACGCTAACTCAAATGACTTAACAGAAGATGAAGTTAGAAAGATCAGAGATGCTCTTGATAACTATACTGTTGAAGGGGATCTTCGAAGAGAAGTTGGTCTTAATATCAAAAGACTAAAAGATCTTAACTGTTATAGAGGAACTCGTCACAGAAGAGGTCTTCCTGTTCGTGGGCAAAGAACTCACACAAATGCACGGACCAGAAAAGGTAAGGCCGTTGCAATTGCAGGTAAGAAATCAATTAAATCGATGAAATAATAATTTGTAGAAGAGGATAGAATGGCTAAACAAAAGTCCACAACTAAGAAAAAAGTAAAAAAGAACGTACCTCATGCGGTATGCCACATTCACGCTTCGTTTAATAATACGATCGTGACTTTCACTGAACCGAATGGAAATGCGATTTCATGGGCAAGTGCTGGAGGTCTCGGGTTTAGAGGTTCTAAAAAATCTACGCCTTTTGCGGCTCAGGTTGCTTCTCAGGAAGCTGCTAAGAAAGCTAAAGAACACGGAGTTAACTCTGTTGATGTAAAAGTGAAAGGTCCTGGTGCAGGAAGAGAAAACGCGATTAGAGCGCTTCTTTCGGTTGGACTCCGAATTAGCTCTGTTGCGGATAAGAGTCCCATCCCTCATAATGGATGTCGCGCACCAAAAAGACGAAGAGTATAACTTAATTTAATAAAAAGGAGCTATTGAGATGGCTGTAGATACATTTATGAGTAAAAATTGGACTAATATGATTCGGCCTGTTGCCCTCGAGGTAGACAATGACGAACTTTCTCAAAAATACGGTAAGTTCGTAGCGAAGCCTCTCGAAAGAGGATACGGTCTTACACTTGGTAACTCTTTAAGAAGAGTTCTTCTTTCATCTCTTCAAGGTGCGGGAATTGTTGCGATCAGAATCGAAGGTGCTGAGCATGAATTCAGTACTCTTTCTAATGTTAAAGAAGAAGTTTCTGAGATCATCCTTAACTTAAAAGAGTTAAAATTTAAGTTAATTGATAAAGAGCAAGTGACTCTTACTCTTGAGAAAAATGCAGAAGGCCCAGTTCTTGCTGGTGATATTTCTGAAAACGCAAATGTTAGAATTCTTAACCCTGAGCATGTTATTTGTAACCTTTCTGCTGGTGCAAACTTGAAGATTGAAATTGTTGTTGCTCGTGGAAAAGGTTATGTAACTGCACTTGATAATAAAGAAAATGTAGAACTTCCTGTTGGATGGATCTACGTTGATACTCTTTATTCACCCGTTTCAAGGGTCAATTACACAGTTACTAACTCAAGGGTTGGGAAAAGAACTGACTTTGATAAATTAACGTTAGAAGTTTGGACAAATGCGGGTGTTGATCCAGTTGATGCTGTCTCACTTTCTGCTAAAATTTTGAGAGATCAACTTACTGTTTTCCTTAACTTTGAAGATGAAGATACTCCGGTTGAAGTTAGCAAGCCAGCTCATCAGATCACAACAACAGCTACTTCTAACCCAACTAACGATGCTCTTCTTAAGCCAGTTTCTGAACTCGAGCTTTCAGTTCGTTCTGCAAACTGTCTACAAAATGCGAATATTAAATACATCTACGAACTTGTTTCTAAAACAGAAGGTGAGATGTTAAGAACTAAAAACTTTGGTAGAAAGTCTCTTAATGAAATTAAAGAGATTCTTTCTAACATGGGCCTTGGACTTGGGATGAAAGTTGATAGCATTATGAAAAATGTTGGATCAGCTCCTGCTCAACCTGCGGCTCCACAACCGACACAACCACAAGCCCCAATGGGAACTGGGTTTGGTGACGACGAGGAGAACTAAGAAATGAGACACAAGAAACATCAAAACAAGCTTAACGTGAGTCCATCTCATCGTAAGTCGTTGATGAGAAATCTCTCTGTTGAGCTCATTGATCACGGTAAGATTAAAACAACTCATGCTAAGTCTAAAGCAATTAAGCCTTACGTTGAGAGATTAATCACTCTTGCTAAAAACGATAGCGTTGCTAACAGAAGACTGGCTTTTACTAAGCTAAACAATAAAGCTGCTGTAACGAAGCTTTTCACAGAAGTGGCTCCTAAATTTAAAGAGAGAGCTGGTGGTTACACTCGAATTGTTAAAATTGCTGATGGTAGAGTTGGTGATGCAGCTAAGATGAGCTACATCTCTTTAGTTGACTAAGGAATTATGCTTAAAAGAATTCTAATTATAGGGGCCACATTACTTGTGGCCTTTTTTTATGCTTATTGGAGTTATGAATCTGTTCAGGTCCACCGAAGTAGTATCGGGGGCGACATTGGAACTCCAAATGAAGGGTTAGTTCTTAAGCAACTTCCCGATACGAGTTTTAAAAGCTTGGACGGTGAAGAAAAAGCCCTAAGGGAAATAGCTAAGAATGCCAAAGAGAAAAATCTCTATATCCACTTTTGGGGAACTTGGTGTGCCCCTTGTGAAGCAGAGTTTCCTGAGCTTTTGAAATTTATTCAAGGAACTGATTCTTCTAAGAACAAATTTTTGCTAGTCGCGATTAATGATGAAGTGCCAAAGATTAAAAAGTTTTTAGAACGCTATAACTCAATACTTTCTAAATTAAATACAGAAGTTCTTATCGATAATGATGGAAGGTACTTTGAAAGGTTTGGTACTGCTAAGGTTCCAGAAACCTATGTTTTTACAACGAAGGACTTAAAATCGATTGAGAAGTTTACAGGGCCTCAGAATTGGCTAGGGGATTATTATCTTAAGTTTTCTAAAGCTTTAGATAACGACTAGATAAATTATTCTTGAGTAAATGCCTTCTTTTGTGGTCAATTTGGACTTTACTGAAGTTAAAGTCACCAACTTTTCCTATTTGTTAAAGATATTTTACCTGTGCCTTATAATGCTTTTATAGATGTTTAAGGCGGTTTCAATGAATTTTTTCAAATTCACTTCAGTGATTTTTTTTCTACTGAGCTGTATGCCAGAAGAATCGGGCTATAAATTAATAGGTGAGAAATTTTCAGACGTAATCAGTTCATCAGGGAGATCACCTAATATTGATTTTCGATCAGGAACAAGCTTTCTAAATGAAAGAACTGAAGAGCTTAAGATAACGATAAGAACAGATGAAGTTCTTGAGAAAAACTTAATTCTCGAAGCTGAAATAGAGGGATCAGAAGCAGAATTAAATATTAATAGTGAAGATCTTGTTTTGAAGGCTGGTGCTGATACATTCGATATTAGAATTAATTTTTTAGACAATGATGAAATTGATGGTGATAAAGAGTTTATAATTAGATTTTCAAATTTAGAGTTACCAAGTCTTAGTGATAAGGAATTAAAACTAGTAATAATTGATGATGAATTTCCAGATGCTTCAGCGGTCTGCAGGGATTCTTTGAAGATATTAGAAGAAACAGTTAAGCCTAAATTGCAAACATGCCAGGGGTGTCACGCTGGCTTAAATCCAAGTGGAGATTTGGCATTTGATTATGAAGATTCAGAAGAGCTTTGCATAAACTTAAGGAATTCAGGAATTTTGAACTTTAGAAGTCCTAGGCAAAGCGAGATTTTAACTAAACCGTTGGGAGAGGAAAGCCATGGTGGTGGAATTCAATTAAACCCAGAAGATGTTTATGACATCGTAAATTGGATACAAAAAGAAGCAAAACCAAATGAAGAAAACTTATTCTCACTCTCTACAATCATTCCGAATAACTCAGGTTTTTCAAGTGCTATAGAAGGGACAAGTGTTGATTATAGTGGAAACCTATATGCAGTTGGATTTAGTACTAACGGAGTATTACCTTTTGCTAGAATCTCTCCTCGTGACTATATCCCCAGAAGGTTTTATGGAGGGGTGAATGGGCAAGAAGCAGGAGATTTTCCTAATGGTTCAAGGGTAACTGTTAATAATCACTTTGCCTTTGTAAAATATAGAGATGGTGGATTTAATGGACTTGCGGGTAGTTTAAATATTTTAGACTTTAATCAAAACGGGAATCCCTTGATTCGATCAGTAGGGGTTGCGACAAATAATGCGAATGATATCGCGGTATCTCCTCAGGGAATTTACTACGTTTCTGATCCTAACTTTGGAGGAGGAACAGGTCAGGTTTGGATGTACGATCCTAACCAGCAACAAGCTGTAAGGTTAAGGTTGAATAATTCAAATTCACCCTTTCAAATTCCTGCACCTTCTAATGGAATTGATGTTGACCCTTCTGGGGAACATCTTTATGTCGCTGCTGGAGGAAGTATTTATCGTTGGGATATTCAAGCCAATGGAACAGTTGATCCACAAACACAGTCGATATTTGCTATAATAAATGATCCAGCGAATAACCAGGCCAATTGCACCTCCCCAGATGGGATGAGATTCGATCGATTACCTGGGCCAATCATTCAAGGAAATCTTTGGGTAACCTGTGCGAGCGGGGCGTTTCCAAGGGTAATGGTGGTGAATCCATTAGGTGAGATTATTAGAAGTATAAATATGTCTCCGTTTGGCCAGGGCGCAAAGAATTTAGCATTCGGAGGACCTGATGGTCGGACTCTATATATCGTCAACAACGGTGGTGGGGGTCAAGGGAATATTGTTCAAATGAGAGTTGATAATCCTGGAGCAGCTTGGGTAGAAAAAGAAATTAAAAAGTTAAAAGCGGATTAATAACTCTTACAATATACTTCGTACTTCGCTCTTTTATAATCAGCATTTTCGTCGTACTCAAGTAGTGTGATTTGGCCACTACCATCAAGTGTTTCCCGATTTAGATCTAAAGAAATACGGAAATCAGGAACTCTCTTGAGAACTTTTTTAAATAGTGCACTGGCTATAAAGTTTTTTTGAAACTTACCTTTTGCTTTTATTTTTAAAGAATCATTGGACTCGCTAACCTTGTAGTAGTTGAGTTCCTGCGATTGGATTTTTCCTTGGTGCTTCATTCTGATGAGAGCAAAGCGAGCTTCTCGATCTCTATGTTTTCCTGGAGCAAAAAGATCTTTTTTAAGCATAGGGCTAATAACGAAAACCCGTTCAAAGTCCTCACTTACACACTTTACGAACTGAGATCCAAAAGCGTTGGCAGTGACAACGAATAAGAGTAGTAAAATTTTGAACACTTTCGTAACCATAGTCATCCCCCTTAGAGAGAACTCTGGATAGAGTTTTACCACACTTAAAGACTGTGTAATTCTTATTTGAAAAAAATACTCAGGTATATAAGTGGTTGAAATTACTATAAATCAGGGCTATTTGAGGGGCATAGGAACCTCTGGAGACCCTTTTTGTGTAAAGAAATTAATCATACCCAACGATAAGTCATTCAAGAACGTTAAAAGATTTAACAGATAAGAGAGGGCACTATGCTTAATTGGGATACGATTAAAGATCTTCACGTTATTCAAAAACTTCAAGAAGTTCTTGGGAAATGGTTTTCCATCGACATGATCTTTCTTGATGAATTCGGAAAAGTTCAAAATGACTTTGAGTCAGGTAACTATGAGTTTAAATCATATCTTTTTAAAACTCAGTGGCTATCTGGAAAAGGAAAAGATTTTTTTAAGCAAGATATCGAAAGTGCTTTAGATGCACTGAATTCTAGTAGTGATTCGGTCGTTGAATTCTCAACTTTCTTTCCTCATGTAAAGGCCATGATTTGTGAAGTAAAAGTAGATAATGCTTGTGTTGGATATGTTGTTGCTTATTGCTACGCTCATGGAAACTTCACAGATAAAGACGGAGAAGAGCTGGTCCAGAAAATGGCTGGAAATGGTTACCTTGAAGAAGAAGCGGAACTTGCTTCAAAGAAAATTTCTAAGATGGAAAACTATCAACTTGAGTATCTAAAAGAGCTTTTAACTCTTTATTCTGATGAAATTGGAACTTACCAATCAGAGATTTTTAAAAGAGAACAAACAATTAGAGAGTTGAACTCAGAAGTAAGTAATAAGTATCGTTACCATACGATGATTGGGAAATCGAAGAAGATGCAGCAGATTTATGCACTTCTTGAAAAAATCTCTGATACAGAGTCAACGATCCTTATTCAAGGGGAAAACGGTACAGGTAAGGAACTTGTAGCCAAAGCGATTCATTACAACTCAAAAAGAAAAGATAAGCTATTTATTGCTCAAAACTGTTCTGCATTCAACGACAACCTTCTTGATTCAGAACTTTTTGGTCACGTTAAAGGGGCATTTACGGGAGCAGTAAAAGATAAAAAAGGTCTCTTCGAGACAGCTGATGGTGGAACCTTATTTCTTGATGAGATTGGGGATACTTCATTAACGATGCAGGTTAAGCTTTTAAGAGTTCTTCAAGAAGGAACTTTCCTTCCGGTAGGTTCAACGACTCCTAGAAAAGTTAACGTGCGAGTTATTGCAGCAACAAATAAACCTCTCAAAGAAATGATCGCCAGAGGTGAGTTCAGAGAAGATCTTTATTATAGAATTAACGTTATCAACGTAACTCTTCCTCCATTGAGAGAAAGAAAAGAAGATATCCCTTTGTTAATTGAGCACTTTCTTGAGAAAAGATGTGCTGAAAAAGATTTGGCCCTTAAAACGTTTTCAAAAAAGTGTATGGAGAAAATGTTAGATTATACTTGGGCAGGGAATATTCGAGAGCTTGAGAATGAAATTGAAAGACTTGTTGTTCTTGCAGGTGAAGATAACGTTATTACACCAGAAATTCTAAGCCCACGAATTCTCGAAAAAACAGGTGGTGCTGCTCCTGCGGGTCTTAAAGGGATCAACACTGGGGGAACTCTAAGAGAAGCCTTGGAAGAACTTGAGAGTTATATGATCAAAGAAGGACTTAAGCGTACGAACTTTAATAAATCTAAGCTTGCTAAAGAACTTGGTATTTCAAGGGCAGGTCTGATTATGAAAGTCGACAAATACGGACTCGATAAGAGAAAAAAGGCATCTTAAGGAAAAATTTAAATTGAGATAAGAGAAAGAGCCGACAGAAGTCGGCTCTTTTTGTTTTTAGTAATCGCTAGCTTCTTCAGTTGCTTCACCAGCTTGCTCCATAGCATCACCAGCTTCTTCCATTGTTTCTTGAGCAGCTTCGCCCATTTCTTCAGTTGTTTCTTCAACTTTTTCGCCCATGTCTTCCATAGCGTTCTCAGTGTCTGATTCCCAACACCCAGTTAAATTGAGCATTGCAATAATTAACAAAGATTTTGTAATAGCTTTTAACATACTTCCTCCTTAGGGTTTCTCCCCATCATATAAATAGAGGCATTAGAAGGCTATATATTTCGTGTCTCAAGTCTCTCAAACTAGACTAATGAGCGTTATCTCTATAGAAATAAGGGACAAAAATTTAGAATATAAGGTGAATTTTATGACGGACAGCACAACCTTTGCTCGAAAAACTTTAGAGCAGAAAAACAAGGAAGCCTTACTTGGCGGCGGTGAAGCTAGAATAAAAAAGCAACATGAACAGGGTAAATACACTGCCCGAGAAAGAATTGATCGCTTGCTCGATCCAGGAACTTTTCTCGAGTTTGATCGCTTTGTTACTCATCGGTGTTCTCAATTCGGAATGGATAAAAATAAGTTTCTTGGAGATGGGGTTGTTACTGGTGTTGGACAAGTTAACGGAAAACAAGTCGCAGTTTTTTCCCAAGATTTTACTTGCTGGGGAGGAGCGCTTGGAGGGGCTTACGCAAAAAAAATCTGCAAAATAATGGATTATGCTCTCGCGAATAGAATTCCGGTGATCGGTATTAATGATTCGGGGGGAGCAAGAATTCAAGAAGGTGTTGAATCTC
>JAUHYH010000094.1 GCA_030426585.1 Bacteriovoracia bacterium | reverse complement strand
TCATATTGGTTTGCTCTTTCGTAAAGTTAAGCTTGTTTTCGTAGTTAACGATGTAATAAAGGAAGATATTTTGAGGAATTTCTCTTTGTTCTTCAATTTTTCCCATCAGGTCATCAATAACAAATGAAGCAATATTAAGGATAGGAAGTGAACCAAACTTCTTTTTAGCAAAATTTAAAAGTTCACTCGCAACTTTATTCGTTACTTTTTGCTCGTAGAAGAAAGTCTTGTATTGAGGAGCTGAAATAATCGTAACATCTCTTTGAAGATAAAAACGCTTTAAAACATCAGCAATTTTTTTGAAGAATCCGCCAGAACCCATTTCTTTAAAAGCCCCATTTACATCCACTGTGGGAAGGTTTAAAAAGGCACGTCTTAAATAATCTCTTCTTTGCTCTGCTTTCTTCTTCGGGTTTACGGGAGATGCATTTTTTAGCATCGTCGTTGAGTAAGCCCCCGCTTGAATCTCATCAAGGATATGATCAACATAAGCTTCTGACTCAAGCACACCTTGTGCGGTATAAGTTTTAGACTTATCCAATAGATCTTTTTTCAACGATAAAAGCTCTTGTTTTAGACCTTCTACATAAGGCATGAAATGAAATCCCGTTAAGATTCCTTTTGCTTTAATGTGAGAGATTTTTCCATCTTCGGTTTTAACGATCGTAAATCTTTTATCAAATCGTTCAAATGATTGGGCATGGGACCAGCCAATGCTCAAAAATAATAATGTTGTTAGAATTCTCATGGGACCTCCGAGTCCTGTGGTGAATGATTAGTTGATAAAATTATACGGAGATTGGGGCGGTCCGGTAAGGAATGCGTTAATAAATAACCTAACTTAGGCCGTCATTAATGTGTCGGAATTATCGAAGATAGCGCTTGGCTTCACGAACACGGTCTAAATCGGCTTTAAGCTTTAGTTGGATCTCGCTTTTGGCCTTTCTTTCACGATAGAGGTCTTCCAAAACTTTGATTTTTTCTAACCGAAGTTCACGAATTTTATTGTTATACTCTGCTTCAACTTTCTTTCGCTTCAAGTCAAAATTGTAAAGATAGATGTTGATATCATTAAGTTGATTCACGAAATCTTTCCGTTTCACTTCCAACTCTTGTTTCGTTAATCGCGAATCGATGATTCGGGCTTCAATTTGAGCCTCTGAAAAGTTGAATATCATCCCTCTTCTGAGCATCATTTTTTTATCCCAACAATCGCTGATCTCTTCCACATAAACAGTGAGGAAATCCTCTTCAAGGTTTTTGACTAAGGCCTTGCAGAATTTTGGACTTTCATTGATGGAAAACTCCAAAGGATCCCCTAGTTTAAGTCCTTTTACTTTATTCGCCTTAAGAGCAACTTTAAAAATTTTGAGATTTTCAGATTTATCAGTCATCCTCAAAGGAACCAAGGCCTGAGCTGAAGCTGATAAAAATAAGATGGCGACAAGCGCTTTAAACATATTGCAAATCCTTTTGCTTGTTCCTATTATCCCATAAAAATCACAATCATCAATCATATCGAGGTTTTCGTGGAATTTTTCATAGACACTGCTAACTTAGAAGAAATTAAGTCACTTTCTACATGGGGTGTCGTAGATGGTGTTACCACTAACCCTAGCCTCATCGCCAAAGAAGGAAAGTCTCAAAAAGAGATCATCACAGCGATCACTGAAATCATTGATGGACCTATCTCGGCTGAAGTCATTGCCACTGACTTTGATGGAATGATTAGTGAGGGTCAAGAGCTCGCTAAGATTCATAGTAATATCGTGATCAAAGTTCCTTTAACCATTGCAGGTCTTCAAGCAACAAAGTGGTTTACTGAGAACAATATCAAGACCAATGTCACACTCGCCTTTTCTGCTAACCAAGCCTTATTAGCCGCTAAGAACGGGGCCACTTATGTAAGCCCTTTCATTGGAAGGCTCGATGATATCGGACAAACAGGCATGGACCTTATTAGAGAAATCAGAGCTATCTATGATAACTATGGTTTTACGACTAAGATTCTTGCGGCTTCGATTCGTCATACTGACCATGTTAAAGAGGCGGCCATTGTTGGAGCAGATGTCTCAACAATTCCTTATAAAGTGCTTACTCAGTTAGTGAAACACCCTTTAACTGACAGTGGACTAGAACAATTTCTAGCCGATCATGCTAAGTCGAAATAGCGTTTAGTTGACGAACAAACATCAATAAATTCAATTACTTATAATCTTTAATGCCACTTTTGTGTGGCATTTTCGACCTCAAATTTTAGGAATTTTCCCTCCTAAGTTACTGGTTTTACGTCAACACCCCGAACCCCCTTATGATGGGTCTACCAACTGAAGCAGTCAGTTTATGTGGAACGTTTATAAGGATGACCGTCGTGGGTACAACTTTTTTTAGAACAAACCTCGTATTACTATGTCTAATTGCCTTGCTTGTCTCATGTGGTGGGGCGGGTGAAACTGGCAGTGCGAATTCCTTTGCAGCATCGGCAGGAAATTACTGGTCGACATCAGTCTTTCCAGTAGACCTTAGGGTTGCTAGCTCCTTTAGCTCGGCTGAAGTGACAGCGGTTGATGATATGGCAATCGAATGGTCAGACGCCGTTGAAAACCAAATGACTTTTTTCCAATCAGTTACAAGTACTTCCAATAAAGAATATAGCAATACCAATAATTATAATGATGGTGAGCAAGGAATTTACCAGCTAAACACATGGCCAGCTGAGTTCCCTACGACTGCTCTCGCAGTTACTCAATTATTTGCGATTCCAAATTCAGCAGGTGGGTATAGAATCACTCACGCTGATATTCTTATCAATGAAGAGTTCTATAACTTCACAACAAACCCAAGTGATTTTGGGAATTATGACTTTCACACGGTTGTCCTCCATGAACTTGGTCATTTCTTAGGACTTGGTCATGAAAGTTTTTCAGTTGATTCTGTTATGCAACCATCAGTTTCTAAACTTGATGCCAACAGAGTTACAACGAATGCTGATAGAGGAAATATCGCTGAACTATACGGTCTTTCAACGAGTTATGTTGGTTTTGCGACCCTTTCAGCTGGTGGTTACTCACCTGTGATTGCTGGAAGCTCTACTGGATCAGAGGGCCCCGTAAAAATGATCATGCAATTAATGGAAGATGGTGAATGTCAGCATGTTATCGAAGGTGAGATTGTTCATAAACATCATGTTGAACTCTAAGCAGAAACCAGGCAACTGGGGTCAGGAATCTGGAGTCAGAGACAGGTAACAGAGAACCGGCACAGGAACAGGTTTAGGAAATCATTTCCCTCAGTTAATCCATTCCATTTAAGTCGATATAATAAAGATTATGAGAGATATAATCATTATATGCGATGAATCCGATGAAGTTTGCGCTTTAATCGAAGAAGCCATCGAAGAGACCCATTACCGTTATTATCGAGCAAAAAATGAAGCCGACTGCATCCGTTCTGCAAGCTCTTTTCATGACGAAGTGGCGATGGTGATCACTGAGGCCAGGCAGCCGGATATCAATGGTAGTGACATTTTAAAAAGTATTAATCATTTAAAACTCGAGTATGGTTTTAAAACTGTCGGGATAACTGAAAGACCTTCCCCGAAACTTATTGCGAGTTTCATTGAAAATGATGCGGATGATTTTTTAACAAAGCCCATCACCAAAGAATCGATTACATCATTAATCGAAGAACAATTAGACCTAAAGTGGAAAGATCCAATCCCTCTTGGCGTTGAAATCCCCTTTTCTCATCCTTTTTACAAGATAAAGTCACTTGAGCTTATTAGCTTTACGGGATTAACTTTTAAATTTAAATCAAAAGTTGCAATCGAGAATCAGCAATATTTAAAGATTAATTTACCCATTGAAAAAATTATTTTCGAAGAAGATGCTCTTCCCCACGAATATCAGTTTAAAATTGTAAATATGTTTAAGGATCATGGGGGCTATGTTTATTACACTCACCTCTTTGGCCTTGAGGATGAGCTCGTAAAAAGACTTAATGCTCTTGAAGCTCCTGAAGATGACTTTGATGTCGAGGAATTACAACCATGAAACATTTTATTACCCTTTTACTTCTTATCTCTTGTAGCCATACTGAACGTCGAATTAGTTCGACAGAAGAACACCAGGATCAGTTGAGAACCTTATTTGAAGCCACTCCGACTGAACCTCTTCTTGATCGTCATGAATTTCAGCGTTACCAAAGAAAGGCCCATCACTATGTTTGCAAAGGTAAAAGTGATTTTGCACTAGCAACAGAGCCTGTTGGGGTTCAAGCGGCTTTTTCTATTAAAAATAAATTTGAAAGTTGTCGGATTATTTCTCAAGCAGAATATAAAAATCATCAAAATTAAGAGTTCAGGAATCGGGAATCTGGAGTCGGGAATCAGGGGCAGGCTTCAGATATCTGGGACCGGTTCCGGTACCGGACAGCGGACTCCTGTCTCGGACTCCTGACTCCCGATTCCCGAAATTACATTCTTCTCGGAACATCAATCCCAATCAAAGCAAGACCGGTTTTTAGAACTCTCGCGAAAGCATCAATGAAGGCAAGTCTCGCCTTCTGAGCAGCTGGCTCCGATTGAGAGATATTAACTTCTGCATAGAAACGATTAAAGTCTTGGCATAATTCAAAGAGATAATTACAAACACCGTGAGGAGACATCTTCTCTACCCCTTGTTGAACCACTCCTTGAAATCTCGTCAGTTTAAAAAGTAGTTCTTGTTCGATCGGCTCAATCAATTGAGACCAATCACAATTTGTGTCAGCCTTATAATTGAGTTTTCCAAGAATCGATTGGATTCGAGCATAAGTGTATTGAAGATAAGGTCCTGAATTCCCATCAAGTTTTAACCATTCATCCATCTCAAAAACAATTTTCTTTTGAGGGTCTAAGCGACACATTCCATATTTGATCGCGCCATTGGCAATAATATGGGCGGTAGAATTAATTTCACTCTCTTCCCAGTCCCCTTCATATTTTTTTAGATATTGAGATTTTATCTTCGATTCCATTTGATCAATCAGGTCTTGAAGCGGAATAATATTTCCTTTTCTTGAAGACATGGCCCCATCAGGGAGTTCTACAAATTCATAAGCAAGATGATAACAGTCTTTGGCCTGTTCAAATCCCATCAATTCAAGCGCTTTAAAAACTTGTTTAAAATGAAGAGCTTGGCGTTTATCGACAACATAAATATTTTTATCAATTTGGAAGTCTTTAAATTTTCTTCGGGCCAGCTCTAAATCTTTTGTTGAATAGAGCCCATTCCCATCGGACTTTCTGACCATAAAAAAGCCAAGCTTATATTCATCAAGATCAATCCCAATCGCACCTTGGTCTTCTTTAAAGAAACCTTTTTCTAGGTATTCATCAACCAGTTTTAATGAAGGTTTATCCACTTGAGATTCAAAAAACCATTGATCAAATTCAACGTCAGCCCATTGGTAAACTTCTTTCATGAGATCAAGTGACCATTCCCGAGTTTCTTTCCAGAGTTCAAAATACTCACCTTTTTCAGTTTTGAGTTCTTTCAGAATTGCTGTCAAGGCCTCGCGATTTTTTTGTTCTTGATCAGTTCCTCGTTGTTCCTCAAGATAGTTATTAGCGGTACTATACATCTTCCCTAGCCAGGCTCCTTTTCGATTTTCAGGAACTGCTTCTTCATTTTTATTTTTTAAATACCAAAGAGTTTTCGCCACATGAGTTCCCACGTCTCCAGGATAAGTGGTTGCGACCGTTGGAACTTTTGCATACCGAAACATTCGAACAACAGCATCACCTAAGCAGAGATTTCTCATATGCCCCACATGAAGTTCTTTATGGGTGTTAGGTTGTGAGTATTCCACCATGGTTTTAGGGGCGGCCTCAAAAAGTTCTGCTTCAAAAAAGCTTCCTTGAAACACAGAAGGAAGAAATTTTTTCGCTAACTCCTCAAAGTTTAAAAAGAAGTTGAGATAAGGACCCATAACCTTAATCTCTGAAATATAACCTTCCGTCTTAAGAGATTCTGCTATCTTAGCTGTAATCTGAGGAGGGGCTAATTTAAGGGTTTTGGCGAGTGGGAAGCTCGCAAAGGCCACATGACCATCTTTCCATTGAGGGGGTTGGCTCAGACTGCCATAAATCGTAGACACCTCAATGGCTGCGTTGAACTGGTTTTGGATCGCCTCAGCGAGTTGCTCTGAGAGTGATAAATACAGTAAATCCAATAACTTAGCCTTCATTTATAGTGCTTCCTCTTAAGGTCCCTCTAAATTTAAGGTTTACCCTATAATATGCCGATAAGTTATTGAAAAGAAAACGAAAAATGAGAATTTCAAAAACACTCACATTCATGCTGATTTGGGGATTAGTTTTCCCTCAGTCACTGCTTTCGAAAGAGAAAGAAGAAAAAGAGAAAGATGCTTTTGCTGAAATGCTTGAATGGCAAAAACAATTTGAAGTTCAAAGACAAAGACAACAGATGGAAGCTTACATGAGAGGCGTCATGCCTGAGGAAGGTTCCGCGAAATACGGTCTGCGTTGTATTGTTCCTGAATCTTATCCCAGTGTTCCTTATACTGTTTGTCCAAAAGATCCCGCTGATGCCAATCCGGCGATGCGAGGAGAAATCCGACGGATCAAACAAATGGCCGAAAGGGCAATGGAAGATTACGAAACTCAAGGCAATGTCGCTTCAGAAAATATCGACTCAGGAATGCAAGGAACTCGTCATGCGGGTTGTTTGAATGAAGAGTTAGAACGACTCAAGCGCGATGTTCTCGATTCTAGACTTAAAAGGCTCGATGATCTCCTGGGAAAACTTGATGATGATCATGAGAAATTCTTAAGAAAAAACCAAAAAAATGAACAATCAATTAAAGATGCCTATAACCAAATGTATCTAGGTAAAGGAATCGACTACAAAGCAAGATTTCAAAAAGCTTCTTGTAAGAATATCTATCCCGCTGATGAGTTTCAAAAGATGACAACAGGTAAAGGTTTAGAAGGGATCCTTGATACTACGGCCGATAATAGAAAAAACTCTGAAACATTTCTCAGAGACTCAAGAAGCATTAAGCAAGATATCAAAAATAGTATCAATCGTGCCGCTCAAAAGGCTGGCAACATGGGACTCTTAGAATTTAAGAATGGTGAATTCGGCTCAGACTTTAAGATTGGATCAGATATTGTAAAAACAAGTTCTTTTAACGATGGGATTGTTGACCTCCAAAGCCGAGTCAAAGAATACTTTGGCAAAGTCGATCGGCAACTACAAAGCGTCCTTGATCACAAGGGGACAGATGCCGGTATTTATAATGCCTTAATGGGTAAAGGAGATGATTTAGGCTCAAGGGAAAATTTAGAACAAAGTTTTCAAGCCTGGAAAAATTATCGAGAACAGAAATGTTTTTACGACACTTTCCAAGGTGGTAAATCAACAATTGATAAAGCTCTTGATTCTTTGAATATCATCGATAGAAGAACCACTCAAACCATTCGCTCAACCGAGGCCGTGAATCTCTCAAACTATATTAAAAACATTCTTAAAAATGAAGGAATGGGCATCGCAGCGAAGGCCAATAAAATACAAAAGTATTTAGATAACAATCCAAAACTTAAAGTTTATAAAGTTGTTCTTGGATCAGGTTTTAGAGGGAAAGACCCTAGTCATCAATGGACTGCCGATGAGCTGGTCAATTCTATTAAAAATGAATGTTTTGCGCGAATGGGTGAAAAGACTTATGGTTCCAAAGCAGGCCAAAGTTTAAAATCTGCTATCAATAAAGTGACTCAGATCAAAAATAGCATCAAGAGAAAACAAGATAATTTTCAAAAAGAGTTCGCTAATGAACTTGCTGCTAAAGTACTTACTTGCCAGCAAACCACTACAGGCGAAGCAGAGATTAAAAGATCATGTAATGCAAAAAGCATGGTAGTTGAAGGAGACTTTTGTTTTCGTCACGCTAATAACTGTGCCAAAGACACCGAGTCTTGTTTAGGAAACCTTCAAAAACAATTTGATCGAGACAAGCTCACTCTTCAAAACCGTATCAAAGAACATAATGAATCCTTAAGAACCTTAGCTCAAAGCCAGTATAATCTTTATAAGCAACTTCGAAAAATTACGGAGATTGAAGCAGGAGCTCTTCAGGGTCAATTTAGTCAGGCCAATTTCGAACCACCAAAAGGTCTCGATATAAAACTCCCTAAAGAACAAGATTCCATGAAAGACCTTGAGGGTCTTAAAGAAAAACTGGGACTTGGTATCATTGACCCTCAAGAATTTAAAAAAGAAATGGAGACGAAGTTGGGTGAACTTCGAAATTCAATAAAAAAGCAAAATGATCTCGCCTATAAACAAGCGAAAGACTACGTCGATAAAACGATTGCAAGCTTCTCACAAGCAAAAACAAAGTGGGAGCAAATCTATGCTCAATGTAAAGCGGCTGATGACTTCTTCAAGCAAGCAGAAACAGCGACAGGTGAAAATGAAAATCCACCAGTCCCTCTCTGTGATGCCAGTAATAAATTTGATAAATCAATCGCTGAAAGCTCACATCAGTACATAGGTATTGCAAAGACACTTGAGGGGTCAGGGATACTTGAAAATACAGAGGTTGGGCTCGTTGAAAAACCGGGCTCTATTAAAAATATATCACAAGTTGAAAGAGAACTTGCCCATCTAAAAACAAAAATCGTAGAGCTTGAAAACAGAGATTATACAAAAAAAGACAAAGATGATGATGGCAATACAATTACGGTTAATAATACAGCAAGTGAAATTGAACGAGCAATTCAAACATCATGTGAAGCGATCAATAACATTGACGGTTATGATCTCACTTGTTCAGGTTTGCAGACCCGATCTGACTTAATACGAAAGATTGAGGGTCAGCTCCAAGGCGACACTGATAAAGTTTTTAAAGAACTCGCTGATAATGAGAACAAAGACAAGGTATGTCCTAACCAAGATAGCGGGCAACGCTTTGGTGGCGATAATAAATTCCAGACTCCTCCTTTTAATACCCAAGATAGTGGTAGCTGGTGGAAGAGGGCCCTCGGCTTCTAAAAATAGCCTTCTTTTTCTAACAATGTTAAATTTTCTCTATGAAATATTTAATATTGATCCTTCCCCTTTCCCTCTTAGCGTCACCTTTAAAAAGATTAAGTGAAGGTGTTAAGTTCGCCACCGTTTCAAATGAAACCAAGATTGATCAACAAATTTTCAAAGATTACTTAACCTTTCTTGAAAAAAGCTATCCTAATACGTTCAAACAACTTGAAGTAAAAGAGTTCGACCTATCTCGACTCTTGATTTGGAAAGGTCGAGACCCTAAAGCCCCTACCGTGCTTTTTAATGCTCATTATGATGTTGTCCCCGTTGAACTTAAGGATCTCTCGCTTTGGAAAAAACCTCCCTTCTCAGGACACATCGATCAAGAAGCTTTATGGGGGCGCGGGACTATGGATGATAAAGTCAGTGTCCATGCTCTACTTGAAACCATTGAAAACCTTCTCGAACAAGAACATCGCCCTCAAGGGACTCTTTATTTTGCATTAACTCATGATGAAGAACTTGGTGGCTGGCAAGGCGCCCATGTTATTGCAGAGTCTTTAAAGAATGAAAAAATCGACTATGTTTTTGATGAAGGTCTTGTTGTTATCAAAGATGTTCTTCCCGACTTTCCTAAGCCCGTTGCCTTGATTGGCGTAGGAGAGAAAGGTTATGTC
>JAUHYH010000274.1 GCA_030426585.1 Bacteriovoracia bacterium | reverse complement strand
GTCAGGAAGTAATCATTCGGGTAGCGTAAGTGATTTCATGCAAGAAGTTGAAGAAAACTTCTTTAAGCTTACAACAGAATCAAGAAAAGGTGGGTTGAGAGACCTTAAGACCTTTTTAAAGTTAAACCTTAAAGAATTAGAAAATGCGACTCGTAAAAAAGGTGAAATTTCAGGGATGCCTACAGGATTTAAAGATCTTGATAGAGCACTTCTTGGGATGCAACCAGGTCAGTTAATTATTTTGGCTGCCCGTCCTGGAGTGGGAAAAACTTCACTCGCGTTAAGTTTGGCGGTTAATGCTGTGAGAGCTTCAAGTCTTCCTGTTGCTATCTTCTCGCTCGAGATGTTAGCACAAGAACTAAGTATGAGAGTTCTCTCATTTGAAGCGGGAGTTGATTCGGAAAGATTGAGAACGAAAAACTTTCTTGATACCGATCTTCGAAATATTGCGATGTCTGTTCAAGAGCTTTCGCAGTTCCCTTTCTTTATTAATGATGCAGCCGATATCAACTTACTTGATATCAAATCTCAATGTAGAAAAATCAAACTTGAACATGGTCTTGGACTTGTGGTTATCGATTATCTTCAGTTAATGCAGTCACATAATCCAAGAATGCCAAGAGAGCAGCAAATCTCTGAAATTTCTCGAGGGCTTAAAAACTTAGCTAAAGAACTTGAATGCCCAGTGATCGCTCTCTCTCAGTTAAACAGAGCTGTCGAAGCAAGACCGGAGAAGCGTCCATTGATCTCAGACTTAAGGGAGTCAGGATCAATCGAGCAAGATGCCGATATCGTCCTTATGGTTTATAGGGATGAGATGTATAACCCTGAAACGAAAGATAAAGGGATTGCAGAAGTTATTGTTGCAAAAAACAGGGCCGGTTCTCGTGGAACGGTCAAACTCGCTTGGATTGGATCGCAAACAAAATTTGCTCCGCTTGAAAAGCATTACCAGGATGATTCACAACCACCACCGCCTGGACCTTAATGTTTCCTAAGGAAATTCACTCTTTATTTCATTTTTCTAATAAGAATCAAGGTTTATTGTTAACAAGATCAAAAAGCGCTTACCTTTATTATATTGATCGAAGGGTTAATCTCTTAACAGGTGAGTCAAAACCGTTTGATATCTCTCATCTCGTTAAAGATTTTGAAAATTATAAAATTGCTGAAGAGAAAGAAAAACCCGAAGTGTTTCATTTCTGTTATGAATTGGGACATCTGATTTGTAGTGGCTTAGAGGTCGATGCAAATGAAGTTTTAGCAATACACCTTAAATACAAAAAATCAAAGTGGATTAATTACTCTAGAGTTAAAACTCGAAAACTTAATATTTCATCTGAGAAAGGTTTAGAGTCAAAGGACTATGACCTTCAGTTTTCAAAAGTCATGAATCATCTTTTGGATGGTGATTGTTATCAAGTTAATTTAACTCATACACATCAGTGGGTCTTTAAAGATTCGATCCAACCTCATGAGCTCTTATCGGGTTTTTATTCGTCATCTAATTTAAGTGAGTATGCTCATCACACTTATATTCCTAAGTTGGAAAAGATGATTCTGAGCAATTCTCCAGAATGCTTATTTCAAATCTACCAACGGGATAAAGGGCTTGAAATTCATTCCACTCCTATTAAAGGAACCTTAAAAGGTGAGAGTAAGGACAAAGCGAAAGAACTTTTTAATTCACAAAAAAATATCGCCGAACTCAATATGATTACTGACCTCATTCGTAATGATCTTGCCAAAATTGAAAGGCCAAGAGTGAAGGTTTTAAATAAGAGGAAGCTTTTAAAGGTTCCTGGGCTTTGGCATTTGTATTCACGAGTGGCCGTGGAGACAAGCCTTGCGGTCACTTTGAAAGATCTCTTATGGGCGCTTTTCCCGGGCGGAAGCATCACAGGGGCTCCTAAGCGTCGCGTTATGCAGATTATTTTTGCCACAGAGCATGGGCCTCGAGGGCATTATTGTGGTTCAACTTTTCTAAATTTTAAACGCCACAAAACGG
>JAUHYH010000273.1 GCA_030426585.1 Bacteriovoracia bacterium | reverse complement strand
CCCTTTATCTAACCCAATCAGTCCCCGAAGTAAAAAAAAGGCTCTTTGAAAAGGGGCAGAGGGCCACCTTCAGGTGACCCTCTAGGGATATAAAGGCATTCTTGGATGGGGTTCCTTTGGGGAGGGCCCCCTTCCGTTTTGGGGCATTTCTTTCAGGTGCTGTTTCTCCCGCACCCGATAAAAAGAGAATCCCACAGCCCTCAGAATCAATCCAGGAGCTCTCAACTGAATGGCAGTAATCCCAGTTCGAATAGAAAATATTATGATTTTAGTAACTTACAGACTGTATCTGGGACTTTCGAAACTCCGAGGGAGTCATATGGGCGTATTTCTTAAAAGCCGTATTGAAGGCCGATTTCGAGTTATAACCCACATCGTAGGCGATGCTGATAATGGATAAGTCGCCATTTTCATGGTTTGAAAGGAGCTTTTTGGCCTTGCGGATGCGTTGCTCGTTGATGAGGTCATAAAAGTTCTTCTCCATCCCCTGGTTGACCACTTGAGAGGTGAGGTAAGAGGGCATTCGGATCAACTTGGCCAGGTCAGACAACCGAAAATTGGGATCATAAAAGGCTTCATGGTCGTCATTGAGCAATTTGACGATTCTTTTCACTCCTAAAATGAGTTGATCTTCTGTCAGAGGGGAGTTCTTGTACTTGTTTTCATCAGACTCTGAGGATTCAGGTTCGGTTGCATCTGTCTCGTCAATCTCTCCGGCATTGGAGTAAATTTTGCGGAGCATGGACTGCTCTTCAGAGTTGTTAGAGAACACCAAAGAATATCGGTGGCTAAAAACAGCAATGAGTAGAAATCCGACAAGTAAAAACTCCATTGATAACGTTAGCGAGACATGGCCAGCGCCGGCGATAACAAGAAGTAGCTTCATCAAAAATATTCCAAAGACGAAAAAAATAATTCCATAGGCCCATCGCATGGCAACAGCTGAAGGCATACAAGAAATTTCACTGAGGTGATTTTGATGATTTCTGACAAATCGGTAGCTCTTAATTATATACCAAAGAAGGAGAAAAACTCCTGTGAGCCGAAAAGTATCGACTATGTTGAAATGTATTGGACTCAGTAAATTCACCAGCCTTTGTTCATCGTCCATGCTGGTAAACATAAAAACGATTCCAAAGCCAAAAATAAAAGGAAAAAGATGTTTCCAGTCTCGAGAACTGAGTTCAAAATGGGGAATCGCTTCAGCCTTGACGTAAAAGTAAAGCAGTGGTCCCAGCGCGATCACACTCAGTGCCGCTGTTCCTTTCATTTGCGCGACCGCAGTGGGGCCCATTTGTAAATAAAAAAAGACGGCAAATGAAATATACAAAACATTGAGTAAGAGGATCGCTAAAAACAATAAAGAGATGCGAGACCGTTTTAAGCGCAGGAAAACGGCCGCTAAAATGGAAACAGCTTGTGACAATTGAAAGGTGATTAGAAATTCATAATAACTCAAAGGGCCTCACTCAATGTTCTCTTTCGGGTGAGGCCATGACTACTACGAATCCTAAAACAATAAGTAGGGTCTTTTTGTGTTTTGCTAGAATTTACAATAAAAAGGAACAGGTGTATTCTTTAGGAATTGGGAGCTTTTTGATTATCAATCCTGTAATCTTGCCCCTTCTTCACTAGACCAGGAATCATTTGCACTTTGCAGACAAGACCCAATTGGCTTTCTTCCTTATAAACAGAAGAAGCCTCTCTTTGCAGTTCATAAATGAGGTGCTTTTTCTCCATGGGGAAGAAAAGTTCGATGGTGATTGTGAGCTGCTTCAGGGTCTCAAGCATCAAAGCTTTGAGTTCCTCTAAACCCTCTCCGGTTTGAGCACTGGTGAAAACGCGGGGGTTCTGTTTAACTTTGAATCGATTTTGAATGGGAGCGGCATCCGTTTTATTAAAAACATGAATGATGGGTTTGTTGTCCCAACCAAATTCCTTAATGAGTTCATCGACCACCTGAATTTGCTTTTCCATTTGTGGGTTGGACAAGTCGATCACATGCAAAAGGATATCGGAGGAGGCTGATTCTTCTAGAGT
>JAUHYH010000093.1 GCA_030426585.1 Bacteriovoracia bacterium | reverse complement strand
CGGAACTGTTCAAGGTGGTGACTTCACTGAAGCTATCAGAGCAGGTTATATCGATGCGAACTCATCTTTTGAAGATAAAATTGCTGCGAGAAGAGCTTACTTCCTTCAAGGAGATCACGCTCGTTCACTTTGTAATGTTAATGACACGATCTTTGGAAGAAGAGACGGATTTAACCAATTAACAATCTGGGATTACTTCCGTGCGAGAAGAACGAGAAACTTTGAAAGATACGGATGGAAGAATGGTTCTTGGGCATGGGATATCTTTATTTCTGAAGAAAGAAACCTTGATCTTTACCAAAACTATGAAGGTTTAAAAGACAAAATCGTTACTGAAACTGTTGCTCGATACAAAATGGTTAACAGACTTGATGCTAACGGAAGAGCGATTCCGGTTCTTAACGAAGACGGGACTCCAAAGTTAAACCCAGATGGATCTCCAATGTATGAGCAAGAAAGAGTTTTCTCTCATAATGAGACAATCACAAGAAAAGTTAATGACCAAGAGCTTAAGTCACTGAGAGCAAAATACAGAAAGTCATTCGAAGATTCTTATGAGCTTTACTTTGCTAAGCAATACGCTTCTCAAGAATACCACCAAGAAGGACTTGCAAAATATGAGTCATCAAAAGTTCTTGGACGATTCATTGGTGAAGATGTCGCTGAAAACACAGTAAAAAGAAATGCATATGACAACCGTTACAAGCTCATCTCTGCTCAAGCTTACGCAGAAGAAGCTGAGAAGCTTTACCTCGCAAGCTTTAACAGACTTATCAATATCTTTGAAAACAACCCAGTTGTTGAACTTAACGAAGCAAGAGTTATTGGGAATACCAATGACGGGATCTACCGACCAGGTGAGGCCCTTTCAGTTGCTCTTACTGTGACGAACTTAGGTGAAGTTGCAAGACCGGTAACAATGAGAGTTCAAGACTCTATTGATGTAATTGCAAACCAAAACGGGCATAGATTCACACCTTCAAGTCTGAAAAGAACTTCAACGGAGACTGGTATTGTTGGATCTATCTCAAATGATACAAAAGCAAGAGATACTATTGCTGTGAACATGACTCTTGATAACCCAAGTGATCTTAACGAAATCTCTAGTGAGTTAATTGTTAGTAAGTCTGAAGGGCTTCTTGTTAGAGAATATGTCGAAGTTAAGACAGCAGCTCTCACATTAGACTTCTTAAAAGGTGATCTTGATGCAGTTATTACACTTGAAAACCCTTCAAAAGTTGAAACACCTGCTTTCCCAATGGTTAGACTTTCAAACTCAGTAACAAACCGTTCTGTAGAGAAGAATGCTCTAAAAATTCCAGGGGAAAACACAGAAGAAATCGTTGTGAGCCTGACGGGACTTGATCCAATGACAATTATCGCTAAGGGTGGAGTTTCGGTAAGTGTTGAAAGTCTTCTTTCAAATAAAGTTACTGATAAAAGAGAGTATTCTTCAAAGTTGAATATGTACTCTGACTCAGCCTACTCGCAATACTTTGATGCCCTCGTGACGAATCAAACTAACAACTCAGGAACTGATACAAAAGCGATTAGAGTTGGGAAAGTGATTTCGAAACTAGAAGCTGAACTTGATCGCGTTCTTAATAACGACAAACTTCGATGGAAAAAACAATCTGAAGTTGATGGGACTGTGGTTGGAGCACTTCAAAGATCATACAGAGCTTCAAAGTCAAAAGGGACACTTTCAGAGGAAGCTAAGAAGAAGTATTCTGAAGTGGCTCACCTTATGGCGAAAAGAGTAAACAACCGCGGACAATCAAGAGTTCGTGGAAGTGATAAGCATTTTCTTAAGCAACTTAAGAAATTTGCTCCAAAACTCTCTATCAAGGCCAGAGACCATAAATAAAACTCTTATAAGCCCCTCTTCTGAGGGGCTTTTTTATTCAATAAATCCTTTTTAGACATCCTCCTTAGACTTTCCAAGATTCATCGCTACAATATTGAAATACTTAATTATTAAGGAGCGATTATGTCTTTTTCGAGAAAAGTTTTCTTTATTCTTTGCGCTTTCACTTTTTCATTTGCTGAATTGGCCAGTGCTAAAAATGTTCTTCAACCGGTATTCGGACTTGGGGGAGCGGCCTTAAGAGCAGGAGTTGATTTTGAGATTAAAGACAAGTCACTCGGTGGTTATGGGTTTTATGGAAGACTTTACACCGAAAACGAAGACACGGGTGAAAACGGGGCCCTTGCTTTTGGTGGTTTTGTCAGACCCCATTTTAGAAAAGGGGCTTGGGACTTCTTCGCGACTTTTGGTCCCGGTGTCATTCAAGTTGAGGGAATTAATGGTGCCGATGATGAGACAGCGATTGGTGCTTACTGGGGAATTGGCCTCAATCTCCTTACGAAACATTCTATTACTTTTGGAGTTGAAGCAGCCAAGCTTTATAACTTTCTCAATAGTGACCTTAGAACAAATATTAAAGACGACCTCATGTTCAGAATTAATATCCCTATTTAATGGAAAAAGATTTCTGGTATGAGAAATGGGTGAATCAAGATACGGCCTTCCATCAAATGGAAGGCAATCACCTCTTTCTTAAATACTTCCCTACCCTCAATCTCCCAAGAAATTCAAAAGTTTTTCTGCCCTTATGTGGTAAAAGCTATGACATGTCCTGGCTCGTTCAACAAGGCTATCAAGTCATAGGAGTTGAACTGGTCGAGCAGGCCGTTAAAGAATACTTTGAAGAAAATAAAGTTACTCCTGATATCTCAAAAGATTCTGGTTTTAAAGTTTATCAAGCACCCAACTTAAAAATACTTGTAGGAGATTTTTTTGATTTAAGTCAAAAGGCACTTGGGAACCTTGATCTTATTTATGATAGGGCCGCCCTTGTGGCACTTCCAGAAGAAATGAGGAAACGTTATACTCAACACTTACGGACAATCACTCAATGCCCACAACTGCTGATCACTTTTGATTATGATCAGTCAAAGATGCCTGGTCCCCCCTTCTCAGTAAATTCTCAAGAGATTCAAGAACATTATCAAAGTCATTATGATATTAAACTCCTTGAAAGTGTCGAAATTGATGGTGGCTTAAAAAGAACAACAGCTGCAACTGAGAATATATGGAAACTCTCTACGAAGACGAATTCCTAATCATTGTTAATAAAAAGGCTAAACAATGGATCCACCCCATGCCAGGGGAGCGAGGGTCCAAGAACTGCTTGCTCTTTGACGTAAGAGATCACCTAAAATCGAGAGTTTATGCTATTAACCGCCTTGATCGCCCTGTTTCAGGGATTTGTCTTTTCGCTAAAAACCCAGGAGTCGTTCGCGACTTTCAAGAAATTTGGCATGAAGATACAACCCTAAAAAAGTATCTTTGCCTGCATAGAGGAAAACTTCAAGCGGCTGGAAAATTCAACTCAAGTCTCTCAAAACAAAGCGTTTTTAAAGCCGAGAAAAGTGAAGAGAGACAAGAGGCTTTAACGCTCTACAAACCCCTCACCTACTTTGAAAAAGAATTTTGCACTTATACAGAAGTTGAAATTAAAACAGGACGGTATCATCAAATAAGAAGGCATTTCAGAAAAGCGGTCATGCCCTTGATTGGGGATCGTAAACATGGAAAAGGTAAAATCAACCGACATTTTGAAGAGGTTTATGGACTTGATCGAATTTTTTTACATTGCCATCAGGTAAACTTCCAGCACCCCATCTGCCACAAACAGATTAATATCGACTCTCCACTCCCTGAGAACCTTCAAAATGTTCTTAAATTACTGACAAGAAAAACTAGTTTGTGAGAGTGTATCGATATAACTTTGATTGCTAAAATCTCCAAGTGAGACGTTATTTCCCTCACCAATCTGAACAATAGAATCAAGAATCGTTTCACTCAATTGAGTTAATTCACCGTAGTTAACCGTATGAATTTTCATTTTAGAGACCATCGCTCTAGACTCAAGAGATTTAACACTCGAAACCGAATCAAGAATTTGATTGGTTTTTACTGGTCCGTAGGCATCAGACTCATCGGGCTGACAACCATCAGTGGACGAACAAGGTCTTCCATCGGTAAAAAAGTTAATTGAATACCTCATAGGACTCGTTAATGAGTTTGAATCAAACTCAATAATATCAGCAATACTCTCGAAGGTCTGAATATAAGGAGTTCGACCTTGATCTCTAGATCTCTGGTATTGCCGTTCAATTATCACAATAATTTCACTTAAGGACTTGAAGCTATCGTCCGAACTTCCGTTGACATCAATTCGATTATCTCTAAACTCTACAAAGAGATATTTCTCACTATCGGATTCTTGTTTCTTATTTTTCAATACATCGAGCAATTGAGTGTATCGTTCTCTATCAGGATCACTTCTATCGTTACTTCCACTGATATCGAAGGCAATAATATGATTATGAGCTCTACAGGTCACGGGAATATATCCAATAGTCCCCGATGGGACTCTAAATCCGTCCTCGGGTGACAAACACGACACAAATAAAAATAGCAGTATTAAATATCTCATCGCTCACCTTCCCCTATACTCTTCTATTTAATCATCTTGTCGGTTGAGAGAGCGTAATATATTAATTTCTGAAAGGATTTCAATAGCTTAGAAAAAAGAAAGGGAACAATTAAAATGACAACCTTTTAAGGCAAAAGGCCTTGTAAGCCTTATTTATGCCATTTTACAGAGTAAAGGTCATGCCGACGATCTTTAAGATTTCGAACCGCCCCATGGGCCCTCGCTTCTAAAAGTGTATCCACTCTTAGGTCAGCAATGGTGACCATTTCAACGTTCGGTGTGGCCTCAGCTGCAATCCCATCCTTAGGAAAAGGAAAATCACAAGGAGTAAAAATCGCACTTTGTGCATATTGAATATCAAGGTTCTTTACACGAGGGAGGTTCCCCACATTTCCGGCCATGGCCACATAGATTTGATTTTCAATCGCCCTTGCTTGGCAACAGTAACGAACTCTTGAATAGCCCTGACGGTTATCAGTTAAGAATGGAACAAAAAGAAATTGAATCCCTTGATTAACGAGATATCTTGTTAGCTCAGGGAATTCACTGTCATAACAAATCAAGACACCGATCGGACCACAGTCCGTATCAATAACCTTTAACTCATCCCCACCCTCAATCTTCCACCAATATCTTTCATCGGGTGTTGGGTGAATTTTTTCTTGTTCATGAATTGAACCATCCCTTAAACAGATATAAGAAATATTTCGAACTTTATCTTCAACTTCAGTCGGGTGTGACCCCGCTATAATATTAACATTGTACCTAACAGCTAAATGTTGAAAAAGTTTCTTAATCTTTTTCGTATACTTAGTCATGTGTTCGATGGCCTTACTGGGTGAAACTTCTTCGTTATCAATTGAAAGGAGCTGCATGGTAAAAAGTTCTGGGAATAAAAGAAAATCGGCTCTGTAATCTCCTGCAACATCAACATAGTACTCAGCAATCTGAGCGAACTCTTCAAAGCTATTCACTTTCCGTTGTTGGTACTGAACACAAACAACTCGCACAGAATTTTGTCTATAGGGTTTCTTATCACCGGCATCAATGGCAGCGTATTCAGGATTATCCCATTTCAAATGAACGGCATACCCCATACTTTGTTTATCAATGGGAAGGTAATTTTCTAAAACGCCTACCACTTGAAAACCATTTCGAAGATGAAAGCCAAGAGTCGGATCTTTAAACTCTTTATTATTAACGCGTTTGATATAGTCTTTTACATCTTTAACTTTTTTATGTTTCTTATAATAGTTTGGAATCCGACCACCAAAAACGATACCTTTTAATTTATAAAAATTCACAAGACGCTTTCGAGCATTATAAATTCTCTGCCCCATTCGTTTCCCCCGCACTTCAGGGTCAACACAGGTTTCATACCCATAGAGGTATTCACCATCTTCATTATGAGTTAAGGCAAAACCATTCGCTGTAATTTCTTTCCAGGTATGAGGCGCCAGTGCTTTTTCTTCTTCAATCAAAAGACTGGCTGAATAAGCAACAATATCGCCGTCTAGAGTTATAACAAAACAACCCTCTGAGAAATTTGCAATTTGCCCTCGGATCATCTCTTTTTTATAGCCACCCATCTTTGAATAAACTTTGTTTACAAGCCTTACGATTCCTGGAATGTCTTCATTCGTTGCGTTTCTTATCTCAATAGAGGCTTCGGTGCTTTTGGGAGCCATAAAATATCCTTTTTAACATTGAAACATATTAAAGTGTGTATCGACAACGATTGTCTAAGAAACTACAGGGCTTTGGCTGAAATTCGGCTTGATGAAAAATAAAATCCATGCAAGGGAAGCCAAAACGATAAGTAACACAGCTAAACTGAGATCAACTTGAGTATGTTGCTTCCAAAAATATGTGAAAGCCCCGGCCATTACAATCAACCTTATTGATTCTAAAGATCGGCCCCATGATTTACCTTCAAGTAGCCCTCCCCAAGCAGTAATCATTAGCCAAAGAAAAAAACCAAGGGTAATTCTTTCGCTTAACAGAAAAGGACTTTTCGGATCGATAACAAAATACATCATCAAAAGTCCAAGGAGTAAGTGAACCGCAAGATAAGGTTTTAGATTTTTAAACATCTCAGTTTTAAACTTAATTAAAGTTTCTGAACTAATTCGTTTTCGAGGAACTCCTCTTCTATCTTCAGGTCGCCAACCTAAGGGCATAAACCATAATCGAATTTTATCCCACCAACTTTTTGTATAGATGGCATCTTCAAAAAGGTACCACCAATATTGAAAATAAATCTTATTAGGGTTCCATGACTCAACGGGATTCAATGAACCGTAGACAACAGGCTCATCTTCAACCGCACAGGTTCCAAACATTTTGTCCCAGATAATAAAGATTTCGCCAAAGTTTTTATCTAGGTATTTTTCATTAATCCCGTGGTGCACGCGATGATAGCTTGGAGAATTAAAGATCGTCTCAAACCAACCCATCTTAGGAATAAACTTTGTGTGATGCCAATAAGCGAGTAAAAGTTGAACCGCCGAGGCAGCGTAAATCGCCTCAGGAGTAAAACCAAGAATCGCTAATGGCCACATATAGAGAAAGGAAAAAAGTCTTTGGGTAATACTCGCTCGTAGACCTACAAAGAGATTAAACTCTTCAGAACTATGGTGAGGCATGTGAGCGGCCCAGAGAATATTAATGGTATGCCCATGCCGATGAAACCAATAAAAAAGAAAATCAAAAAGGACGAGAAGAATACAAAAGGTCCACCAATTGGTTTCAATATTCGCAATGGCAAAATTTTCGTGGATCCAACCAAAGGTAAAATAAACTGTGAACATTACCATTAGGTTAGTAAGTTGATTTCCAATCGCCGTACCAATATTAGTGACAGAGTCTTGGAAAGGCATTTGATTGCTTTTACTAAAGTAGTTATAAGCAATCTCCATCCCTAACATGATGAGGACGATTGGAGTAATCAGAGCATAGATATTAAAGCTCATCTTAAAGTCTTAACTAGAAGATATACCCTAGCCTAATAAGTGTAATGTTTACGTAAGAGGTTTCACCAAACTCATCTCCCGCTTCGATAACATCTTGGTAAGCGGCATTTGAGCTAGGAAGTCCACCAGTATTACTTGTAATTTCAGTCTCTCCCCCTGAAGGCATAATATAAGAAACGTCCATTCCATACCAGAAACCACCATTCGCGATTCCCCATTTCCAACCAAGTCGAGCGATCGTTGTGGTTGCATCAACTTCTGCAGTAATGCTGTTCCCACTTCCACTATCAGTGGCCGTTGCTTCAAGTGTTTCTGATCCAATCCCTGCTCCTAAATAAAAAGCCCCAGAGAATGGATGGTAATAGAACATCACTTCTGGCATCGTGAGTTCAACACCAGCTGTATCAACATCTAAATCTAGCCTTCCATAACCAAGTGAGATCGCAAATTTATCATTAAATTGGTAGCTAACTCCTGCTTGAGTAACAAACGGAATACCGGCACCAATATTAACGCCGAAATTACCTGAAAAAGCTTGAGTTACAAAAAGTGAACTTGAAAGTAATAATGTTAGAAAGAATGCTCTTAACACTCTCATGTGAACCCTCCATAGATTGAGAAACTGTGTTTTAAATACGATAAAATAAGAATGAGGAGAATACAATCAATTGATGTTGCGGGTTAATGTTTTTTATTTAGCCAAAAAGTTCGTTTGCCTAACAAAAGTATAAAGCATCGGGATCAACATAAGAGTTAAAAATGTTCCAAATAAAAGTCCCCATCCCATGGTCAACATCATTTCAGCAAGCATAGAATCATAACCGGCAATACCGTAGGCCGTTGGAAGAACTCCAACCACAGTTGTGATTGTTGTGAGAAGAACGGGTCTTAACCGAGTTGCGGCCACTCGAGCAATACAATGCCAAGGGTCTTCATCTGAGTCAGCAATTCTTTTTTCAATCTTATCAATCATTACGATGGCATCGTTGATGACAACACCGACCATCCCGAGAGCGCCAATAGCAGCAAAGAATCCATAAACGCTCATCCCGTGTGCATAAAGAACGAAAATAACCGCAGCAACCCCAAAAGGAACAACCGAAAGGACTAGAAAAGGTTTTGTTAAAGAATCAAACATAATAACCAAGATCATATAAATCATTAAAATAACAATGATCACTGAGTTTCTAAACTCTCCCTGACTCTCTCTCGTATCCTCTACCTCGCCTTTAAAGGAGAGAATGGCAGAAGGAAAACGATTATTAATTTCAGGAAAAACATTTTGCTCTAATCGTTCAGCAAGTTGCAAAGGAGTTGTACCGCTCTCTGGCTTGAGATTGGCATAGATCATGGTTGTTCTTTTATAATTATTTCTTGTGATATTTACGGGACGATCGACTTCTTCAATTGTCACAATTTTATCAAGTTTTACTAATTGACCTGACGAGTTTTCAACTTCTAATTTTAAGAGTTCGTCTAGATTATTTTTAGCAAGATCGGGAACACTCAGCCTAACATCAACTTCTTCTTCACCTTTATTAATTGAATAAAGGATAGATCCTTCTACAAAAGTTCTAAGCGCCGTACTCACCTTCGTGGGAGGAATATCAAACTTAATCAACCGGTTTTGATTGAGGTTCACAAGATACTCTTTTTTGATAAGAGGATCTTCAATCTCAAGATCAATGACATCATTCATCTCTTTCATCTTTTCAAAAAGAGCGTTTGCGATTTCTTTTCTTTTCGTGTCGTTGTTCTCTTGAATTTGAAGGTCTATCGCATTCCCCGATCCGTGCCCCCAGCGCCCTCGTTGAAATTTGACCTCCAAGTCGGGAAGTGTTTTCGCAAATCCCTCCCATTCATCAAGCAGCTTATTCATTGAAGTGGGTCGATCATCGGCAGGAATCAGTTCTACTAAAATTGAGGCCTCATTCTCGTTAACCTCTCCACCCCGTCTTGAAAGAGCAATTGAAGATCTCACTCCCACAACGTTGTCCGAGTTGGAATAAAACTTCTCTTCAAGCGGAGCAATCATTCTGGCCGTTTCATCTCGAGTTGTTTTCTTAGGTGCTTTCACTGTGATAAAGACTTCTTTACTCTCCTCTCTAGGAAACATCGCAAAGCTCATTTCTTTTTGATAGAGAAAACCGGCTCCGATCAGGAAAGCAACAAAGATCATGATAACGGGGATACGTTTTTTAAAGAGTTTGGTCAGAAAGTTTAAATAAGAGATCTCGTACTTATGAAACCAACTCTTTTGTCCTTCTTTTTGAGAAAATTTTTCAAGAAACCATGTTTTCCCCGCCATATGAGAAGGCAGGATAAACATCGACTCTAAAAGAGAACCAATCAGCATCAAGATAACAATTAAGGGAATATAAGAAACAAGCTTCCCAAAAAAACCTTCGAAAAAAATGAGAGGGATAAACGCCACACAGGTTGTAATGATACTTGCGAAGATCGGAGTGATAACTTCTTGAACCCCAACAATCGCAGCTTGCTGAATCGGCATCCCTTCTTCTCT
>JAUHYH010000092.1 GCA_030426585.1 Bacteriovoracia bacterium | reverse complement strand
CTCTTTCCCTTGATGGCCTTTGCAAAGATGGAGAAGGCTACGTTCGCCGGTGGCTGCTTCTGGTGTATGGAGCCTCCATTTGAAAAACTTGAAGGAGTTGAGTCGGTTATTTCGGGTTACTCCGGAGGAAAAAAGAAAAACCCAACCTATGATGAAGTCTCTTATGGAAAAACCAAGCATTTAGAATCTATACAGGTCACTTATGACCCTAATGTCATTAGCTATGAAAAGATTGTGAAAGTTTTCTGGAGCAATATCGACCCAACCGATAATGGCGGGCAATTTGTTGATCGAGGATACCAATACACGACAGCCATTTTCTTTCATGACGAAAATCAAAAATCTATTGCAGAAAAATCTAAAGCTTTTTTGCAAAAACAAAATTATTTTAAAAAGCCCATTATAACCCCCATACTAAAATTCACTAATTTCTACCCAGCCGAAGAATATCACCAAGATTTTTATAAAAAGAATTCCGCTTCAATCAAACGATATAAGTCTTACCGAAAAGGCTCTGGAAGAGATCAGTTTATTGAAAAATATTGGAAGGGAAAAAACTTAGATTTTGACAGTAAGTACTCAAAGCCAAGCGCAGCGATATTAAAGAAAAAATTAACCCCATTACAGTTCAAGGTTACTCAAGAGGAAGGAACAGAGAAACCTTTTAAAAATGAATATTGGGATAACAAAAAAGAAGGAATCTACGTCGATATTGTTAGCGGTGAACCATTGTTTAGCTCAAAGGATAAGTTTAAATCTGGGACTGGTTGGCCATCATTTACAAGACCGCTTGTTAAAGATCATGTCATTGAAAAGGAAGATAATACTTTATTCATGAAAAGAACTGAAGTTCGATCTAAATATGGTGATTCCCACCTCGGACATGTTTTTGATGATGGACCTAAACCAACCGGCTTGAGATATTGTATTAACTCAGCTTCATTAAGATTTATTTCAAAAAAAGATTTAGAAAAAGAAGGATATGGAGAATACTCTAAGCTATTTAACTAAGAAGCCTTTTTATATTCTTCTCTCGCTTCGATAATTTCATTATAATCGTAACCCTTCTCGACTAGGATCTCGACAACCCTCGCTTCAGAAAGACCATTATCTGTTATATTTTTTTGAAAAGTATTCTTAAGTAGTGTGAAGTTTTGAGAATTTTTTCTTTTTCCACTTGGAGGGTTAAGATCTCCTGGACCTCCAAAATCATTCGGTCCCAAATCCCCTTTTTTCAGAGTGAAATAAAGAAGCGCAAAAAAACCTAATATAGGGATAAGACAGGCGAAGAACCAGTAACCTGATTTTCCAACATCATGAAGTCTTTTAACCAAAAGATTTATCGAAGCTAAACTGAAATAAAGATTTGCGAGTTGAGCCACCAAGACCGGAATCGAAGCAGCGTCTTTTGAACCCTCCCCCGCTGCTAAAAAAACTGTTGCTAAAATAGCAGCACCATAAACCACAAAGCTCAAAAAGGTTAAGAGCAAAGTATTTATCCAATAAGGTCTTCTCTCAAGCCGACCATCGTAATTAAAAGGTTTTTTAAGTGACTCTGTTAAAATATTCATAGAGCACTTATCGGACAATTTTACTCAAGCTTTAGGATTATCTAAAAAACTCCTTAAAAACCAAAGTTTACGCCACCTTGAACCTTATACGGCTCTTTGGTAAGTGATGTATCTGGATCATGCATAAGATCATAGAGAAACTCTATGGCAAAACCCAAGCCTCCCTGGCCAATTCTATAACCACCACCGGCCCACCAAGCAGGAAGAGTTTCTTCCCTGGCAACACCTGTTTCACTGGTTTGATACTCAAGATGTTCGTATTGAGTTTTGAGATAAAGCATTGAGCCCAAACTATAGAGAGCAAAGGCTTTTGGGCCAATGACTGTTTCCTCTATTTCAGGCGTGAACCGCTTATCTTTAGATTTAATATAGACGAGACCTGCCCCAAGACCGAGATTTCCTAATTTTATACCAACACCCGGAGAAAGATTGATTGTTTCAACATCACCAAAATTAAAACCAACTTCACCATTAAAAAAAATTGGAGATCCTGAAGACTGATTCGAAACGCCAATCTGTTGCGAATATGCTGATGATACAAGCAGGGTAAAAGAGATTATTTTTACTAAAAACATTGGACCAAACTCCTCGGGTAATGCGAGTTAGTTAATATTATTTGACAGCTACACTTTAACATACGCATCTTATAATTATGAAATTTTTATTACTATCATGGATGATATTAAGCTGTGCTTCACTCGAAGCGATTACCCAACCGGAAGATAATAACTTCCGTCGAGAACTTCACAAAAAATTAAAACAAAATCACAAACCATTAAGTTATAAAGCTGCAAGGCAAAGACTCTTTGGAGCCATTCATCTCGAGGGTACCAATCCAGGAAACTATGTCGTTCGAGATATTTATTGCACAACTGATTTTACAACAAAAGATTTTCCTCCTGACAAAACAATTGGGCCGGGAAAAATTCCTTATCATCTTGTTATAAATGCCGAACATGTCTGGCCCCAAAGTCGATTCGGAAGAAACGATGGCCGTGATGATGAAAAAGAATTTAAAGTTTCAGATCTTCATATTCTTTACCCAAGTGATTCAAGACTTAATTCCGCTCGATCAAATCACAAATATGGAATCGTAAAAAAACCGACTCGCACTTATCCTTGTTCTGATGCAAAACTTGGCAAATACCAAGACATTACGATATTTGAACCACCCAAAGAATCTAAGGGAAATGTTGCAAGATCAACTTTCTACTTTGCCATACGGTACAATAAAACAATTGATGCTCGAGAAGAAGCAGTCCTTCGTCGCTGGCATGAAGAAGACCCTGTTGACCGCATGGAAGTTCGGCGTAATAAAATGATTGAGCGTTACCAAGGTAACAGAAACCCTTTTATTGACGCTCCTGAGATTATCAATCGAATCCGAGACATTTAGTTTTGACGGACGGCGCATACTGAGCTATCAATGATGTTCAACCGCGCAACCGTAGCTTAGCTGGATAGAGCACCTGACTACGGATCAGGAGGTCGGGAGTTCGAATCTCTCCGGTTGCGCCATTACAACTCTTTTAAAATCTTCTTTATTCTTTTTCTGTTTGTGCCTAAGTCAGAATGACCAACACGTGATTTTGATTTTAAATGAAGCAAACCCAAGCTCTCATCATAGTAAAACTCAACATCATCCTTAAACCTAAAAAATAAAGTCGTTGCGACCCCATGGAGATAATTTGAGTTTTCTTCCAATATTTCAATTTTTAGTTTGTTAAAAATATTTTTTAATCGCGGAATCGGATTACTTGATGTCTTAATTGGAGCAAAATATGATTTATCATCCTTGTCATTTAAGCTACAAACACAATTAGGCTTTGATCCACAGGGTTTTATCTTGTTCATATAAACCTTTCATCCAGCTTAAAGTTTTCAATTTTTCCAGGATGAATTCCCTTATAATAGTTCATCACTTTTTTCATTGTCTCTTCATAACCCTCGCTTGGGTCTATTCCTCTACCGATATGGGCTACCTTGTTCTTATAATCAAGATGTCCTGGTACAATTGGAATTTTGGCAGCTTGAGCTATGTAGTAAAAACCCGATTTCCATTTTGTGACCGGTTTTCTTGTGCCTTCTGGTGTCACCACTAAGCAAAGTTTATCTCTCTGCGTGAATAGCTTGGCCATAATATCGGTTTGTTTCTCTCCCGTTTTTCGGGCACGATCTATTCCAATAGCCCCCAAAGATTTCATGAAAAACCCAAAAGGAAATTTTATCCATTCTTCTTTTATTGTGAAGTTTAGATCAAAATCAAAGTAACCAAAGCATCCCATTGCATAAACAAAGTCCCAATTAGTAGTATGCCCACCACCAAGTATGATAAATTTAGCATGTTTACTAAAATCAAACTCAGTAACTACAGTCCAGCCCCTAATCCAGAAATGAAACTGGAAAATTTTTTTAATAATCCAAACGAACACTTCTTATTATTCTTCGGTGCTATTTCCGAAAGTTCCTCTTTGTCTTTCAATATAAGTAAATTCAGGGTTTGCCTGAAGAATTCTCATCTGAAGTGAACTATATCGATGATAATCACTTGAAAGATTTCCTAAAACAGTAAAAGATCCAAGAGTCGGGTTGATTGCTTGAACAATCGCAAATCCTCTTCCGTAATTGAAAGGAACAACTTGGTCACCCGTACAAAACCCATTTAAACAACCTCGAGTAAAGGCTAATTCTCTATGCTTATTTCGGTGATAATCTCTTGAAAGATTCACCTTAACGGTAAAAGTTCTTCTGTATTTATTGATTCCTTCTACAAAAGCAAATCCTCTCGAGTAAGTATCTGGAATAACTTTCTGATCCATACAAACATCGCTGTAACAACCTTTTGTTATTGCGATTTCAGACACACTATAACTTTCTGCATTTAGTGAATCACTTCTTTGAACAGTGATTTGTCCATCTCGGGTTCCAACTTCTGTGACCTCAGCTAACCCCGTTGAATAATTTTCTGGAATGACGAGGTCTCCTCTACAAATATCTTCTATGCAGGCGATTGCTGAAATTGAAATCATGCTTGCTAAAATAATTATTAGGTTTTTCATGGTTCCTCCTTAATTTATAGAAATCATGCTAGCAGTGAGTTGCCTCTTTTGAAATGAATTTAGCAGCAATTCCGACTAGTTTGGTCCGCTTTAAACCAGGTCGTTTTGACTCGGTAAAAAAACCCAGACATGATTAAATAAAACAACTTTTTCAAGGATGAAAAGTTATGATCAAGGTTCTTTTAACAATACTGGTCACTTTATTAAGCACCCCAGTTTTTTCTAACTTCGAGTTTAATGAAGACTGCTCTCTAGAAAATGAACCTGTTCCCCTTTGCTATCACAAAAGGAAAATACCTACCATTTACACTGCCATTTTGCATTATGGGAATGCAATGAAAGTTTCAGATCTTTCTCGTATTTCAAAAATTTTAGAAAAACGCTTTAAGGTTGCAACTCATAACAAACTTGAAGTTAAAGTGATTCATCAAGCTGTCATCCCTCTATTACATAAGCTTCCAAAAGATTTTACTTTCAATGGAATCAAAGACAAGAAAAGGCTTCATCGAATTTGGTATTACGAAAACGTTGGCGCCAACGTTTTGGAAGAATCCTACAACCAATACAAAAGAAACTTTCCAGGAATGTTAAAAAAACTTGATACGTTATTAGTAATAACGGAAGCTCAGTTTAATGCCCTTGGTTTTGCCTATGGAAGAATTTCAGCAACAGAGTATCCTATGGAAATTGCTTGGAACCTTCCCAATCAAGGTCGAACGAGTTGGCCAACAGATTATAGAATTGTAGATGAATTTATTCATGAACTTGGCCACAACCTTTTCTTGGGTCATGCAGGTTCACAGTGCCAAAATCCAAAGTTTACCGTCGAGCAAAGAAGAAAATGTATCGAAAACTCACCAAGCAAAAACGATGTCATGAGCTATTCAAGAGATCGAAGAGCTGTCGATGAGAATTTCATGCATGGTTTTGAAGCTTGTAACTTAGGAATGCTTGAGAAAAGTATTGTTCCAAATATTCTTTCTGGAGGAATTTGGAGATTTCAGGATCGGGTTATTTGTAAGTAACATACTCTGATAAGTTCAGGAGAATTATAATGAAACAAAAATTTCCTTTCGCCTTGGCCCTTTTAGGAATGATTTGCGGAGTTTTTATCGCGATCATCTTTGGGGTCAATGAATCTTTCTTTAAAGATAAAATTGCTAAAGATATCAATTCTAATCAAAAAATTATGAGTATTGTTGATCAAAGTGAAAAAGAAACAACAATTAAAAATGAAAAGGATAAGAATTGGAGATACTACCAACGTTTCCACTTTCACTCTACAGGAGTTAGCACGATGACTCTTAGTGCTTTAATATTACTTACTTTCTCATTAGCTCCTTCGTTTTTAAAAATTTTAAGTTCATATCTGATTTCAATTGGAGGGTTTCTCTATCCATTTGTTTGGTTATTCTCAGCAATTTATGGCCCTATTATGGGCCGAACTGCCGCGAAGGAAACATTTGCAATTTTTGGTTATATGGGGGGTATTTTTTTAGTTGGCCTCATACTAGCGATAATCATTCTGTTTCGATATCCGCTTAAGTTCTCACACGGCCATTCCACTTAAAAAAATAAAACCAGGGACACAAGCTTACAAAAAAAAGCCAGAGATAAATCCCTGGCTTTAGCAATTTCTTGGCGAAATTGTATGGCGGAGACGGAGAGATTTATCGCCTCCGCATCCTGCTACGGCGCCCTTCGGGCACTTCGTGATAAAATTTTCTCCTGAAAATTTTTGAACTCAAAAGAGTTCTCACACAGCCATCCCACTTTAAAAAACAAAACCAGGGACAAAGCCCTGGTTTCATTTTTTATGGCGGAGACGGAGAGATTCGAACTCTCGGTACGCAAAACGCACGGACCCTTAGCAAGGGCCTGGTTTCAGCCACTCACCCACGTCTCCACGTTAGGTAATATCGCTAAATTGCAAGTATCAGAAGTATAGAGAATCTCATGGCCATTGAAAAGATCAGAGCATATCTTGTGCGGCCGGTAACTAGTTTTCCCAAACCGGAGTCATTTTTAATTTCTTAATGTCGTAACCCCTTCTTTTAGCAATATAAAGAGCCTTTAAAAGCTTATATCTAGGCAATTCGGGCTTTCTCGACAATATCCAGAGGTACTTTTTCTCAGGGTGACCTACAACTGCAAAGTCATAATCAAAGCCTGTTGAAAGAATCCAATAGGGCCCTGCAAACCAGCCAAAAAGCTTAAAGAAAGGAACAAAGCTTACTTTCAGTTTAGAGTTTGTCGAGCTGTCTGTTACGAAAGCTCTCCCTCGAGCGACTTGTTGCTTTTCCGGATTATCTTTTTTAAAGCACGTATTTTTAACCTTTACTGATTTTTTACTGTTGGAAAGCTTGTAATCAACTTTAGTTGCCAAGCAGTTTTTCTGGAAACCGTTTTCATAGCGAGCGACTTCGTACCAAGTCCCCATATACCTTTCAAGATCAACAGTTTGAGAATAGAGAGCAAGCGGAAATAGCGCTGTTAATACCAAGACTTTTAATCTCATACGTTCTCCTTTTTTACGTAAAGAACCATAAGACCTTTCATCCATGATTGCAAAGTTAGCTTAACAAATGTCTACATTGGGTTGAAAAAAGAAAGGGGGCAGAGACTCTGCCCCAGATAGGTATTTTATAGGTAGTAGAAATCTTTTTCTTGAACAAGTCGGCAATCAAACTCCATTGGTTCTTCTTTCGAATTGTAATAAAGCATTCCTTTAATTTTACCGCTCGGCATAGGAAACATCTGGATCGTGAATCTAAAAGGATCCTTTGGATTATTTGACTGGAAAACAGCTTGGGCTGGCATTGATTCCAGATCATACATGTAGCTTGCTTCAGCCCACGAATCGTTATCAAAAAAGGCTCCCTTCGCTCCGCTAACTTCTAAAGTCCATTCGTATAAATCATATTTTTCCAATGGGCTGCACTGCATATTTGGAAGGTTAGCGAACAAACTAGAGCTAGATAATGCTATAAAAAGTAATAGTGACTTCATAAGTCCTCCTTAAGATTGTTTATTAAGTGAGCGCTTTATATCCTCTTGTCGCACTGCACTCAACCCCTTTCTCAATTCGTGAATTTTTTACTAGTCTGAAACCTTTAAATCTCAACTAAAAGGAGTCTAAATGGACAAAATCAATGCTCAGCACATACTGGTCGATCATGAACACGAGGCCAACGACCTTTTAAAAAAAATGGAAGAAGGGAAGACCTTTGAAGAACTTGCTAAAGATTTTTCAAAATGTCCTTCTGGGAAACAAGGTGGAAATCTTGGAGAATTTGGAAAGGGAATGATGGTTGCCCCATTCGAAGCAGCAGCTTTCGGATTGGAAGTTGGAGAAACTTCTGGTCCCGTTCAAACCCAATTTGGCTATCACTTAATCAAAAGAATTTCATAAAAAAGGCCCTCAGCGAGGGCCTTTATTCTATTTAAATTTCAGTAGAAATTATCTTCTTAAAATTGTTTCCAATGCTTTGTCGACATCAACTCGGCCACCAGAAACAGAGATATCTTTTAATTCATCAGTTTTAGTACTTGTACTAATTAAAAGATCTCTAATTTTTTTAGGATCAACTTTTACTAGTTTTTTATCACCTTTCTTTCCAAGCCACTCAGGGTTCATCGCAAGAATTAACCCAACCACACCAGAAACATGTGGAGTTGCCATTGAAGTTCCTGAGTAAGAAGCATATTTCCCATCAAGAACGGTTGAAAGAATATTTACCCCTGGAGCCGCAACATCTACAGACTTTTTACCATAACAAGTGAAAGAAGCTCCCCTTCCATTCTTTTGGTAAGCAGCAACTGCAATAATGTTATCAATTTCATAGTTCGAAGGGTAATGAGGTCGCTTATCATTATCTGTTCCGTTGTTTCCAGCGGCGGCAACAAAGATTGAACCTTTAGAGTTTGCGTATTCAATCGCCCCTTTGATCGCTTGAGAGGCGCCTCCGCCTCCCCAAGAGTTACTCATAACATGAGCACCATTATCAGCAGAGTAAGTAATCGCTTCAACAATCGCAGCAGTGGTTGTTCTTCCATCAGCGTTAAAAATCTTTGATGCCATAAGAGTTGCATTCTTTACAACTCCAGCAACACCGAGACTGTCATGAACTGCCCCGATAGTACCAGCGCAATGTGTACCATGGCTGTGACCATCTTCTGGAGTGCTATCTTGATCGATGAAATCATAACCGTGGATATCATCAACGTAACCATTGTTATCATCATCAACACCAGGCTTTCCATTAGCTTCAGCTTCGTTAACCCAAAGATTTTCTTTTAGGTCAGGATGCTCAAGATCAATCCCTGTATCCACAACTGCAATAACAACTTCACGTCTTCCTTTGGTTTTATCCCATGCAGGAACAACATTGATGTCTGTGTCTTCTTCGTTGTGAAGACCCCAAAGCTGGTTGAACATGTCGTCTTTTGGAAGTTCTCTTAAGCTGTAAGCCCGACTTCTTTTCGTTCGGGGAACTTCTAAAATGTAGTTCGGTTCAATGAAATCAATCATTGGATGTGACATAAGTTTTTTAACCGTCGCCACTTTTACATTTGAGTTAACTTTAACTCGGTAAATTTGAGTGTTTCTAACTCTAAGCCTTTTGGTTTTATTAACCATGCTTTGAACTCTTGAGTTAGAGAAAAAACTTTTAGGGCTTACGCCTTTTTTAAGTTTAATGATGTACTCACCAGGAACAACTTCGGCTGCGCCAGCCACTCCGATGAGAGAGAGAGATAAAAGAAAAAAGAATAAATTCCTTTTCATATTTAACATCCTTGCTAAAGAGTAAAAGACCAAATTGGTCTATTATTCTAGGGTCCCGGAAGGCCTTGTAAAAGTGATGATAGTTAAAGTTGGAAGTTTGAATTTTTTCTTATTTAGAAATTAAATTTATTTAAAACACAAAAACTAGACGAGGGATTTATCAAGCTAGGACTCGGGATTTGTCGACCTCGCTTCCTGCTCAGTCGCCCTTCGGGCAGCAAGCTGACTGAAAATACCCTCCTGGTATTTTCATGAACCCACAAGCTTTCTCATGTCTCAGTCCACCAGATCCATCCAATAAAAATATATCAATGCTCTAGGAGTGACGAGTGAGTTCGAGGGCGCATACGCTTTGGTATGTAACCGAGAGCGAATCGATGTCACGACGAAGATGATTGATATATTTTGATTGGATGGCGGAGGACGAGGGATTCGAACCCCCGGAGGCGCGAACCTCAATAGTTTTCAAAACTACCGCCTTCGACCACTCGGCCAGTCCTCCGAAATTGTTCTCATAATATAAAGGGAACGCCTAATAATGACAATTATTTAGTGATGCGATCGACTCCACCCATATAAGGACGAACGACCTCTGGAACCACGACACTGCCATCTTTTTGCTGATAATTCTCGAGAA
>JAUHYH010000091.1 GCA_030426585.1 Bacteriovoracia bacterium | reverse complement strand
ATCTTCGAGATAACAAGCCATTGTTCCGATACTGTCTTTATGAAGCGAAACTTCAAGGTATCCCGACTCTGTTGAAACTCCCGAAACAGGAACTTCCGAATGCTCAACAAACATAGGGTCCTTTCCAGTGTTCCCAATAATATCTTGAAAGTAACTTTTGTTTTCAGCTTCATTAAACTGGTTCATCAGCTTCATGACGGCATAATTAACGGCACCTTTAGAAGGTTTTGATTCAAAAATAACATCAGCGCCTTTTTCTTTGAGTAAGGTGAAATTCTTAAGACCAAAATAATCATTGATGACGATAATTTTTACGTATTTTTTCTTTTTAGAAATATGGGCACCTTTTAAGAGCTTTAAAAGGTTTGTGATGTCATCTTTGTTTTTGATATAGGCGAGGACAATTCCTTTTTTTTCATCGGAGATTTGTCCCAAATAAGAAATAATATTATCAACTTGATTTATGGCTTCGTAATGATATTCAAAGAAAAAGCTATTAGCGATATTAGCACCGACTTTCTTTAAATAATAATCCTTGAATGAATGAAGGTTCCCAAAATAGATCATGAAAAGTTTTTCACTCCGTCTCTTAACCTTTATTCTATAGGGGTTTGGGAATATATAAAGAGTGGAAGTTTTATCATGAGCAGAGCCTTACTTGTCTTTTTTAGTCTAATTCTTTTGAGTATCAAATCGCATTCAAAGGTATTACTTATGAAGCAGTGGCATCTGCTTTCCTCACAAAAAACCCATAACATTAAAGAATCATTAGCTTTACCCCAGTCTAAAAACCAACTCGAGCTTTATAAAAAACTAAAATCTTTTATAAATAAGAATCCTAATGCTTTATTGCTCTATGAAGGTTGTGAGGGGATTATTGACGAGAGTTTTGATCAAGAATTTCAAGGTTGGAATTATAAAGATTTACAGAAGAAAGTGAAAAATCCCACTGATTATCAAAAAATTCTCACCCATGTTGGTCTTAAGGTTGAAGTGGCTTTCCAAAAAGTAGACAACCAATGTGGAGACAATCTCAAATTGATTGAAAAGCATCAATTGGCCTTTAGTGATCTGAAAGCCTTTCTTGGTTACGCCCAAAGGCTTGAGCAATATGAAAATGACCCTGAAAAATTTCAAATGTATGCCAAGAGTATGGTGGGTGATTCACTCTTAGTTTCAGACCCTATGACCTATGCTCTGGAGAAAGCTCGAACGGCCTTCAAGCAAGTAAAACATTTTTTAAGCGAAAGAAATTTAGAGTTTATGAAAATCATTAGGGCAAACAAAAAAAGAAGCATTGCGGTTGTTATAGGGGGACTTCATATAGAAGATTTCACCCAGAAGCTTAAGACAGAAAAAATCCCTTATAAGGTTTACACTCCAAAGGGATACCCTCAACAAGACTCAGAACTTTTAGATCAATTTGAAAAAGTTTTATTTAAAGAATGATTGAAGTTTTCCAAGAGTGATGGTTTCACCGAGCATATTGACCTTTCCATCTTTAATCAGAAAGTAAACAGGAACTCCCACTCTATTATGTTTTGCTAAAAACTGAGTGATCTTTTCATCTCGTTGGGTCCAGTCAGCTCGATAAAGAGTGATTCCTTTCTCTTTTGTATAATCTTGAAAGTCATCAGTGTTGAGAACCAATTTCTTGTTCACCTGACAAGTGAGACACCACTTGGCTGTGAAATCAATAAAGACAGTGTCTTTATTAGTGACGGCCGTTTGAATAAGCTCTGGAGTCCAAGCTTTCCACTCCCCAGTAATAAGGCTTCCATTTTTATTATCAAGGTTTTGATAGCGATCAGCGAAGTTATAAGCAAAGAAGAGAAGACCGAGGATTGAGAATATTGTAAGGGCCTTGCTTTTGTTTGCTTTTTGATAAAGGAAAATACTCATAAAAAGCATCATCAAAAATGGGTAAAGTCCGTAGATGATGGCATTTGAGTTTGCTAGAGAATGAAGAACATCGAGTAACCAGATCATCGTAAGAAGCAAACTCAGACCAAGGAAATACTTTAGGGTGTTCATCCAATTCCCTGGTTTCGGGAAGACCTTAAGCATGCTGGGAAAAATCATTGTTAAAAGAAAAGGAAAACTTAAACCCACACCAATCATAAAAAAGGTTAAGAGAATTTCAAACGTTGAAGCGGTAAAGGCATAAGTTAAGGCCGTTCCTAAAAAAGGAGCACTACAAGGTGTTGAAAGAATGGTCGCGAGAACCCCAGAGAAAAAATCTCCCGCATAGGAGTCTTTTAAATCGATATTACCAAAAATTTTTCCACCAGGAGTTCTGAATTCATAAAGACCAAAAAGATTCAGGCTCATGACAAAAAGAACCACAATCATGAGTGAAACAAAGAGTGGGTCTTGAAGTTGGAATCCCCAACCAATCGATTGCCCGGCCGCTTTGATTCCTAGAATAATGAGGGCCAAGGCAAGAAGTGAAAGAATCACTCCAAGTGAATAGAAGGTATTGTGTTTTACGATTTTTGATTGGCTTTCATCTTTGTGTTTGATTAATTCAAAAAGCTTCAAAGAGATAACCGGAAGAACACAAGGCATGAGATTTAAAATCAATCCTCCCAAAAAGGCTAAGAGAAGAATGTATAAGAGTCCCGAACTTTCTGAGGGAGCCGCTTTACCATAAGGGGGGATCGCATCGGCGGCGCTTACCTGATGAAATTGATGAGTGGTCACGAAGGGTTTTTCACCGGTCCCATGAATAAGAAAGCTCACTTGTATCGGATTTTTGAGAACACTTTCAGTTGGAAAAGGAAGCTCAGGGGTTTGGTAATGCCCTATCCAATCAAGATCAATATATCCACGATTGCCATAACGTTGTTCATGTCCGAATCCAATTTGCTGACTGGGAAAACCAATCAAGAAGTTTTCCGTATCGTGTACATCAAGCTCTCCAGACCATTCAAAGTGTAAACGAAGTTTTTTCTCTCCCGTCCTTGTAAGGGCCAACATCAGGTTTTCTGGAAAAATTTTTGTAAGGGGAAGCTCTGAAATAAATTTTTCTAATGTTTGGTCATCAACTCTATAAGGAGTAGACCATTCATCATTTTTATAGTTGAGAGAACCTTCTCCAGGAACGCAGATATCTTTACAGACTAACCACTTAGCAGTGAGTTTAAACTCTTTAAGCTCTTCAGGCATTTTCATGAAAAAGGTTTGAGAGCCTTCATACCCGTAAGTCCAAATATCACCGAGCTCGATGTGCTTTTCCGGAAGAGGCCACTCAAGCATTTGAGCTTCAATGTCTTTATCCCCAGCTTGAATAAAAAACTTAGTCGGCAGACCAGAATCTCCAGGGTTTTTCCAATAGGTATGCCATTTAGGTTCATGATCAAAGTTTATTGCGACGAGAGAGCCATGAAGGGGGTGATTGTAATTTCGAGCACTCAGCTTAACGAGCTGATTACCGTCTTGAGCAAAGGAATAGAAAGGGAGCCACAGGAGTAAAAACAACAATTTCATGAACTTAGTATACCTGTGAGAGCTGTTATTAAGAAGTCATATCTCTGTAAAATTATTGAGTTTAAGAGGACGTTCCCTTGACATTTTTTCTGAGGGGATTATTTTTAACGTATGAAGGCACTAGTACTGACATTCACACTTATTTCTTCCTCTTTATGGGCGCAATCTCCTGACCCCTTTGATCGAATTTTCGAACAGATGGAACAGAGGATGAATGAGATGATGAATCGTTTTGGAAATGATTCCATGATGAGAGATCTCTTTGAGGATGATTTCAGACAACTGGGATTTACTCACAGTGCTTTTGATTATCATTATACTCAAGATGATAAAGGGCGAACTCTTATTATTAAGCCCAACACGCCTGAGAATAATTTAGAAATTAAGATTCAAGACGACTCGGTTCAAATCAGTGGAAAAGTGAAAATCGAAAAAGTTGATAAGACTCAGTATGGAGAGTCGAAGTCTGTTTCAATTCAATCAGTGAATCAAAGTCTTCCCGTTCCGCAAGATACTGACGGGAATAAAAATAAAATCTCATCGAATAAAACTAAAGAAGGTGAGGAAATTCATATCTTCTTTCCATACAAAAATGGCAAACCAAATGATCCAGGATTCTTACCGGAGTCACGAGGGTTTGCGAAGCAGCCTCAGAAATTAAAGAAGAAACGTAAGCAGTTTAATGATGATGGGACGATTCCGTTGTTTGAAAACGGCGGACCTTCTGAGACGATTTAAAACGTTCAAAAACACTCCATCTTCTTCGTCATAAATGAAAACAATTCTCTGCGACGTGGGAGAAACCACGCCTCGCTAATTGTTTCCATTTTTCCTTGAATCTGAAGCCTTTTTTAACGTTTCTGAAGTTTTTGGATAAGGATTTGATATTTTTTTCTTCCGTTTTCAATTTTGCATATAGTTCTTTATTCAAGGAGCTCTTAATGCAAAACGCACTAGATTATGTTAAAATGTTAGAAGAAAAGGGAGTACCTAAGGAGCAGGCTGAGGCGACTGTTTCGGTAATACACAGTATGATCTATAAAGATTTTGCTACAAAAAATGATCTTGAGAAGTTAGAGACGAGAATGGATCACAAGTTCGATGTTCTTGAGCAAAAGATCGATTATCGTTTTAAACAACTCGAAGATCGTATGACGATTAAGCTTGGCGGAATGCTTACGTTATTCGTAGCGATGGTCGTCGCTATTCAGAAAATTCTTTAATATTTAACTCAAAGACAGGATTTATCTCGGACTTCGAAAGCTTTAACGGATTCGGCTACTACACTCACTCGCATCCAGCTCATTCGTTGCGTAGCCTCGCATCCGCTCACTAAGTCATACATCCTGTAACTTCGAATCAAATATTGCGTTTGTCTCCGACAAACTGGCAATTTCTTGGCGAAATTGCGTTTCGAATCCTGATATCCTTTAAACCATTTCCCACAAATTGGTTCAATTCTCTAGGAACGACAAGCGAGGTGCTGAGACGTACGCCTTGGTACGTCGCAAGCGACGAGTCGCAGTCAGTGACGAAGAAGATTGAACCAATTTGAGTGGAAATGGCACACCGGACAGGATTCGAACCTGTGACCTACCGCTTAGAAGGCGGTTGCTCTATCCAGCTGAGCTACCAGTGCGCAGTTAATTAGGATAGAGTATAATTAAGGAATGAGACGAGATATGTCAATCATCTTAGAAAAAGAAGCTCGTAATTACAGAGACTTATATGCGAGCTAGGGTCATCAAATCAGCCCGAAGAACCTTCGATTGCCTGCCTGAGGGCGGTTCAGAAGCTATTTCAGCCACGGCCAAGGGAAATCTCCTCAAAGAAGGGGAAGTCGTGGTCGGTGATTACGTCGAGCTTGAAGAGTCGGCGGGGGAATGGGTCATCACAGAGGTTGAAGAAAGGAAAAATCGGGTTTTCCGAAGGATTATTCGGGAGCAAAAAGAGAAAACGATTGCTTCAAACCTCGATTTACTTGTGATTGTTTGTGCCGTCTCGAAACCCAATTACAAACGCGGCCTCTTGGATCGTTACCTGATTCGTTCCGAACAATGGGAAATCCCAGCGATTATTGTTTTTAACAAAATGGATCAGTTCACAGATCAGTTTGATCGAGAGTTTGAAAAAGCTCGCGTGGCCTCGATGGATATTCCTTTTTTTGAAACTTGTGCCAAGAGGGATGAAGCTTCAGAAGAACATAAAGATCAGTTAGAAAAATTAAAAGAAACTCTTAAGGGCAAAACTTCAATGTTTGTTGGGCAGTCTGGGGTAGGGAAAAGTAAATTGATCTCGACTCTTACTGACGGTGCCATTGATTTAGAAAGTCGCGAATTGGCTAAAGTTGGAAAGGGGACCCACACCACGACTTGGGCCGAGCTGATCCATTATAAAGATTTTGAAATTATTGATTCTCCTGGAGTGAGAACTTTATCCATTGAAGATATTTTTGAAGATGAGCTCCCTCATCTTTTTCCCGACCTTGTTAACCTTCTTGTGAAATGCCAATTCAATAACTGCAAACACCAACCTGATTCCAAAGGTTGTTATTTCCAAGAGGATATCCCTAATAAAGAATATATCCTCTCAAGACTAGATAGTTATTTGAGATTTAAAGAAGAAGTTTCTCGGATTCCGGATTGGGAGAAATAATTCTAAATAAATATCTGCGAAAACACTCCGCTACCGAAGTATTTTTCACGAAACTTTTTTGAAGTTAGAATAAGCCCGAGCAACTTTTTCTTATCGTATTGTTTAGAAAAATACACAAAATTTAGTTTTTACTACAAATCCTTTAAGGGGAGCAGCCAATAGAATAGTGGTCAGAATCGATAATCCAGTTAAAACGAGGAGGACACTATGCTTTACTGGGCAGCAATATTTTTTATTATCGCATTGATTTCAGGGGTATTTGGTTTTGGTGGAATCGCTGCCGCTTCTGGCGGGATTGCCCAATTCTTATTTTATTTATTTCTGATTGGATTCGTTATTTCATTAATCCTGCATTTTGCTAGAAAGGTTGATGACTCGACAGGAGTCTAACAGAATAGGTTCCAGTACCTTTTTCCTTAAGCGGCGCGTTTGATGTTGTGCTTACTGAAAAAGGTAACGGAACCTATAATAGAAATAATTAAAAACATTCTTTTAAAGTAAAAGAGCCGAGTGAGCCAGTTTCATCTCTGAGTTTTATTTCTTTCCCATTATCCGTTTCTGAAATTGAATAAGTTCCTTCAAGGTTATTAATTTTAAATCGTTTTTTCAGTGAATCAAAAGACCACTCTAAGTCAATATAATCGTACTTATCCATCGTCCTAGGGTTGAAAACAAATGCTAAACCTTTACTATCTTTTTCAAATCTCCATACACGGTAAGATTCTCTTTCATTCTTCTTTCCTTCACACCACATACCCATGCTTTCACCGTCGTTGATCACATCAGACGGAATCTCTGGAGTCGGTAGTTCGACAGTTTCTTCTATCGCATACTCTGTATCAGTATCAACGATTACTTTTGCTCCACATGGCTTGAATTGATCAGTATACTCAAATTCTTCGTCATCATAGATGAAATAAAGATATTCAATCTCATCATCTTTAAAAGTAAAACGATAGCTAATGCTAATATCCTGACCACCGCCGATCAGTCTTAGTTTTCCGTTTTCAATTCCCCAGGTACCAGAGTCCTCTGATTCCTCATCATAAGAATTTGTTGTTTTATTGAAAGCCGAGTAGGTAACGACTTGGTCAGAGGTAAAAGAGTATTCTTCTTGATAAGAGTTTCCATCATCAGTAGAAATAGTCGCTGTCGAACACCATTTAGTATTTGAAGTTAAGTGGCCAGCATCGACAGCAAAGGCCGGATCGATCTGCGGTTTTGAATTCTTTTTTGATCCTCCGCCGCCACATGAAACAAAGAAAAGTAATAATGCCAATGACGAAACAAGCTTCACGGCTCCTCCCTTATGAGATAGAAATTTTGAGAAGTTGTAGCACAAAGCAGCATTTCCTGGTGTATTCTTGTAAAGATTACAATTTCGAATCGAGAGAACTCTCAGAGCAACAGGTAAAACTTCTTGTTGGAGCCTTCTCTTACCCCATAACCTCTGAGGAGAAGTAATCTCTAAGCAAAGGTTAAGAAAGCTCCCAAGCTGAGAATTCCAAGGCTTATAATGAGTCCCAAGGTATCATTAGAAAGGAGACTCATAGAAAGAATCACTAATGCAATAGCAGGGATGAATACCGCCAAAGGAATAAGCTCTAGTGGGAAAATGAGTGCTGCACAGATAATTGCAATAACTGCGATATACCTTTCGGTGTTTTTTAATGAAAATCCTAATCTGTTTTTAAAAAGATTGTCGAATAATTTAATTTTGCTTTTATGATTTTGATAAAAATTTTCTAATTTTTTTCTTTCGATCTCTCTTTCCCTTAGAAACTTGGGGTACCAAACTTCATCAGGTTTTAAAATGATCTGCAGGCTTAGAATAATAATGAAAAGAGCAACTGTTGAAGGGAATAAGGGAATTGCTCCCAAAGGTGTAATAAGAATAAAACTAACTATCAGGAGCAGAGGGGCATAAGAACGGTATCCGAAGTCCTGTAAAATATTATTGAGAGAGAGACATTCGTCTTCTGTCTTGAGAACTCTCTCAATAATTTCGTGTAACGAGTCTACTTTCTTTGTCATCTAGCCCGTTGTTATTAGCTTAATACTTTAGGGTGAGGCAAAGAAAAGTCGATTTTCTTAGAGATTTTTGGAGGTCTTCCTTCCATACGGGACTTTAGTTCTTCAATTTTTGTCGCAAAAAAACCTTTCTGAGTCTCCCAAATTTCTCCCTCTGTTGTCACAATTTCAATGAGGCACAGGCTTGAGTCTTTTTTTCCTTTTGGGTACCAGAGAGAAACTTTAGAGTTCCATAGTTGGTCAATAATGTTTTGATCATTACTTAGCTTCGCTTTACCACGAAGTACCATAAAATTTTTATTTTTATCTGAGAATGTCAGTGTAACCTCTTTAAACTCTTCTTCATTAAGATAATCTTCGTTTTCATAATGACTAAAAATAAAGATCCTACCTTCAAAGTGTTTTTGAACAATAGTCATGGGACGAGAACGAAATTGTTCCTTGTTTTTATAGGTTAATATAGGAAAACTAAAATTTTGAATTCTTCTCCAGATTTCGTCTCTATCAATTTTTTTTAAATTTTCATTTATCACAATTATCTCCTTTGAGTTTATTGTTTACTCTTTGATCGAATTTAGAATTATGAAATAATGAAAAATATGTTTAATAAATTAAACATATTACGTAAGTATTCGAATATTCAGGGTTTAGTACTGTGTATAAATCTAAACATTTTTTAATCATCAGCAAGGTCATACTTTAATGATTCCTGATTACAATTAATGTCGTTAGAATGACTAAACTTTAAAGGAGAGATATGAAATCGATTAATCCGGCAAATGGAGTCACATTTAAAGAATATGAAAAATCAACAGATCAAAAAATTTCAGATTCGATTGATGAATCTCATAAGGCCTTTCAAGAATGGAAACAACTTAGTTTTGAAGAACGTTCAAATTTATTTTTAAAACTTAAAGAAACTTTAAAGGAAAGGGCAATGCCTCTCGCGCAGTTAATGGCCGATGAAATGGGAAAGCCTATCGCTGAAGGCAAGTCAGAAATTGAAAAATGTGCTTGGGTTTGTGAGTACTATGCTAATAGTGCTGAAGACTTCTTGAAACCTCAGACTGTACGAACTGATTATACAAAAAGTGAAGTCCACTTTTCACCAATCGGAAGTGTCCTGGCCATCATGCCTTGGAACTACCCTTTTTGGCAGGTGTTTCGTTTTGCAGCCCCTAACTTAATGGCAGGAAATACAGCTCTGCTAAAACATGCAAGTAATGTTACAGGGTGTGCTCTTGAAATCGAGAGACTCTTTCTTGATTCTGGATTTCCCCGTGGTGTTTTTACGACGCTTCTAATTGATAAAGAGCAGATTCAAAAAATTATTGAAAATCCCAAAGTGCGTGCCGTCACTTTAACGGGAAGTACAAAAGCAGGAAAATCAGTAGCAAAAATTGCAGGAGAGAACTTAAAGAAGACAGTTCTTGAGTTAGGAGGAAGTGATCCTTATCTTGTGCTGTCTGATGCTAATATCAAGTTAGCCGCTAAGAAGAGTGCTCAAAGTCGTCTTCTTAATGGAGGGCAAAGTTGTATTTCAGCCAAACGTTTTATCGTGATGTCAGATGTGTATGATCAATTTCTCGAAGAATTGAAAAATGAAATGAGTTCAAAGAAATTAGGGGATCCTCATGAGCCTGAAACAGATCTTGGACCAATGGCGAGGATTGATCTAAGGGATGAACTTCACCAGCAGGTGCAAGACTCTATTTCTCAAGGGGCAAAGTGTATCCTTGGCGGTGAAGTTGAAAATAACGATGGAGCTTTTTATCCTCCGACTATATTAACGGAAGTAGAAAAAGGAATGCCCGCTTACTCTGAAGAGTTGTTTGGACCAGTTGCTGCCGTGATTCGAGTCTCCTCAATTGATGAGGCCATCGAGGTCGCGAATGATACTTCTTACGGCCTTGGAGGAGGTATTTTTAGTCAAGACACTGAAGCAGCTCAAG